>CAMZLX010000188.1 GCA_947311795.1 uncultured Zetaproteobacteria bacterium | reverse complement strand
GGCAATACTGGCGGTGGCAACAACTACTCTCCATACAATAATGATGACAGTTCAGGTGATAACAGTTCAGGTGATGCTTCATCCGATAACCAAAGCGATGATGATGAAAGTGATGATCATGACGATAGCGAGTCAAATTAGCCTCTACCCTCTTTAATCAAGCATAGCGTTTACAACATAAGTCACTGCTTTTACAAGTAGTGACTTTTTGTGCTTGGCATCATTCCATCTGCTTTGTAGGCTTGCGACATGCCAACATTTGAAACAACAGAACACGAAAAAATCTTACATGAATTAGCTGACAAACCAGCGGTCAAACCACCTGCAATGTATGAGGTATTGTTATTGAATGACGACTTCACACCCATGGATTTTGTCGAAGAAATTTTGATGAAGTATTTTTCAAAAAATGCCGAACAAGCTGAAATCATCACCATGCAAGTGCATACGCAAGGGCGCGGTGTGTGTGGTATTTACCCCAAAGATATAGCTGAAAGCAAGGCTTTGCAGGTGGAAAGCCATAGCCGTCAACATCATCATCCTTTGCAATGCGTTGCTGAACGCAGCGAATAACACTATTTTAACTTCCCTCTACGTCTGGAGCAGACTTTGACATTATCCTTAAAAGATTTGATTACCCAAGCATTGCAAGATGTGGTGAGCGATTTGCTTGCCGATGTGGAAGCCAATAAAACACCATCTGTAATATTGACCCGCCCCAAACAAAAAGAACATGGTGATTATGCGGTCAATATCGCCATGCCATTGGCTGGGCTTTTAAAACAAAACCCGCGGCAAGTTGCTGAAACTATCTTGGCTAAAGTTCAGTTCCCCGATGCGGTGGAATCTGCCGACATTGCTGGCCCTGGCTTTATCAATATCAAGCTTAAAGCAGGTGGTGAATCGGATATTATTAAAGACATCCTCAACCAAGCGGAAGCTTATGGGTGCGTGGACAACAGCAACAGTGACCGAGTTAACTTAGAGTTTATTTCTGCCAACCCCACAGGCCCTATGCATGTGGGTCATGGTCGTGGTGCTGTGGTTGGTGATTCACTGGCAAATGTGATGAAAGCTCGCGGTTACCAAGTGCATAAAGAGTATTATATCAATGATGCAGGCACGCAAATTGGCGTGTTGGCAAACTCTGTCTGGCTGCGTATGCAAGAGCTTCAAGGCATAGACATCACCTTCCCTGACTCTGCTTATCCAGGTGATTATATCATCGAAATTGCCAAAGAAATTCTAGAATCCAAAAACTTCGCACATTTTGAAGCCATGGATGAGACTTCTCGCCTGCAAGAACTGGGCACATTGGCTGTGGCAGCCAATATGGCAATGATTCGCAGCGACTTGAAACAAGTCGGCATTGAATTTGACCAATACTTCTCGGAAAAGACCTTGCACGAATCGGGAAAAGTGAAACAGCTCATAGAAAAGCTTGAAGCTGATGGTTTAATTTATACAGGCACATTGCCCCCACCCAAAGGCAAAGAGGTTAAAGATTACAATCCAATTGAGCAGCGTTTGTTCCGCACCACCGACTTTGGTGACGATGTGGATAGACCGCTTATGAAACAAGATGGTACTGCCACCTATTTTGCCGCAGACATTGCTTACCATGCCGATAAATTTGAGCGTGGCTTCAAACACATGATTGATATTTGGGGCGCAGACCACGGTGGTTATATCACACGTGTTCAAGCTGCCATGAAAGCACTCACAGGTTTGAACACGCAGCCTGAAGTGCTGTTGGTGCAAATGGTTAACCTCACCCGCGATGGTGTACCCTTCAAGATGAGCAAACGCTCTGGCACATTTGTGACGCTAAGCGAAGTCGTGGAAGAAGTGGGCAAAGATGCTGTTCGCTTTAATTTCATGACTCGCCGCATTGAAAGCCAATTTGATTTCGATTTGGAAGCCGCCAAAGCCAAAGATGCAGAAAACCCAGTCTATTATGTGCAATATGCCCATGCCCGCATTCATGCCGTGCTTAGAAAAGCAGAAGCAGAAGGCATTGCGCTTGCAGACATCAACGATGTGGACACTTCTCTTCTCACCAGCGATGAAGCAAGTAAACTGATTAAAATGGTGATGAGCTATCCCGATATGTTGCAAACCGCAGCAGAACGCCGTGAACCTTATCGTGTTGCCACATACATCATGCAACTGGCTGCCGCATTTCATAGCTTCTACCATAAAAATCGTGTGATTATTGAGGATGAAGCTTTGATGCAAGCGCGTTTGTTGCTTTTAAGAGCAACGGCACAGGTGATTAAAAATGCACTGGCTTTATTGGGTGTATCTGCACCTGAGGCGATGTAACAATAGATGGCAGACAAAGACTTTGCACATATTGAATCTGCCCATTTTGAAAAAGATGGCGGTTTATCATCTTCATCCAAAAGCATGGTCATTACACTTCTTGCCACTGTCTTTGCCATCGTCTGTTTTGGCACAGGTTTTTACATGGGTGAACAGCATGGCATTGAAGCCAGCAAAGGTAAAAAACAAGAGGCATTGATTGCCAAACTGGAAAAACAACAGCAAGAACTTCAAGCCCTAAAAGCGGATGCCAAAAAATGGCAGCAACAAGAAGCCAATACATCCCAAGTGGGTGAACTTACGTTTTACAATGAGTTGCCCGACCAGTCCATCAACCCTGAACCCTTAGATAATCAGCCCAAAACCAAAAATAACTCTGCCTTTTTGGATAAACTCGAAGCAGAACTTGCAAAAAAACAAGACAAAGAAAAAGCATTGATTGCCACAGAACAAAAGCTTGAAGATATTATCCAAGCCCAGCTCAAAAACACATCGCGCACCTTCAAAATTCAAGTGGCATCCTTCACCACAAAAGCCGATGCAGAGCGTTTTCTTCCTAAACTTACAGCTTTGGGTATCCCTGCTGAAGTTCAACGTGTAGACATCAGTGGGCGTGGCATTTACTACCGTGTGTACTCTCGCTCATACCAGAAAGAACAAGAGGCCATGCAGGCCAAAAGGCTGATTAAACAGAAGCTTAATATTGATGGTTTAATGATTCAAAATGGCTGATACTCGTTTAACACTTGCCAAAATATGGCTGGCACAGCACCCGCAAACCCAAACTTTCACCATCAAACCCTTGGCTGGTGATGCTTCCTTTCGCCGCTATTTCCGTGTTTCAACGCCCGAGCGATCTTATGTGTTGATGGATGCCCCGCCTGAAAAAGAAGATGTTTCACCATTTATTCAGGTCTGCGATTGGTTGTCCCAATCTGGTATTCATGTGCCTAAAATCGTGGTTCAAGATAAAGCGGCAGGTTTTCTTTTGCTGCAAGACTTTGGTGACACAACATGGTCAGTTTATTTCAGTAAAAACAAAGAGATAGATGATTTGTTTAACGATGCACTTCGCCAATTGCATCAACTCCAACACGCCAAACTAACGCTGGGCTTGCCAACCTTTGACATGCAGCGCATGACCAATGAAATTGAATTGTATTTGGACTGGTATTTACCGCATATCAAAAATCACACACCCAATGAAGATGAACGAAAGCAATTTATCCAAAGCTTAACCCCATTGTTGGAATCCGTTGCCAACATCCCCAAAGCTCCCGTACATTTGGACTACCACAGTCGCAATTTAATGGTGCCTGATAATGGCTTGCCGCTTGGTGTAATTGACTTCCAAGATGCAGTGATAGGCCCTATCACTTATGATTTGGCATCTTTACTTTATGACTGTTATCAAGATTACCCCGAAGATGAACGCCAAAAATGGAGTAAACATTTCTTTGCAGGTCTGGGAGAGGGTTTCCAATCGTGTTTTGGTGATTTTGAAACATGGCATCAAGCTCTGCGCCAAACATCATTGCAACGCCACATCAAAGTCTTGGGTATTTTTGCCCGCCTCGCACACCGCGATGGTAAAACACAATTCATAGATGAAATACCGCTTACCCATAAGCACTGTTTACAAGAGCTGGACGCTTTAGGACTACAAGTTCCTTTACTAAACGCTTAATTCGCATCATTTATCATTGCCCAAAGCCCTTATTTTTACTATCATGCCTCGCTCAAAGAAAAGGAGTGAATCACTTTGTTTAAACGCATCCTGATTGCCAACCGTGGTGAATGTGCCATTCGTATTATCCGTGCCTGCAATGAAATGGGCATTGAGTCTGTCGCCGTATTTTCTGAGCCAGACAACCATGCTTTGCATGTCAAAAAAGCTGATAAAGCCATTTTAATTGGCCCAGACCCTGTCAAAAGTTATTTGAACATTCATCGTATTGTTGATATTGCCATCAAAGCCAAAGTGGATGCCATTCATCCGGGTTATGGCTTCCTTTCCGAAAACCCTGACTTTGCCCAAGCTGTGATTGATGCAGGCATCACATACATTGGTCCCTCACCTAAAGCCATTGAAAACATGGGCAGCAAAACCAATGCCCGTACTGCCATGCTAGCTGCCGGTGTGCCTTGCATCCCCGGAACAGAGGCTTCCTTGGTTAGCCCTGAAGAAGCTTTAGAGACTGCGCAAGCCATGGGTTACCCTGTGATGCTTAAAGCTGCTGCGGGCGGTGGCGGGCGCGGTATTCGCCGTTGCGATTCCGATGCGGAAGTCATTGAAAACTATGAATTAACCACCAATGAAGCCATGACTGCTTTTGGCAATGGTGAATTGTTCATGGAAAAATGCATTGTTGAACCCCGTCACATTGAATTTCAAATTTTAGCCGATTCCCATGGCAACTGTGTGCACTTGTTTGAACGCGACTGCTCCATTCAACGCCGCAATCAAAAGCTGATTGAAATTGCACCTTCTAATTATATTACCGATGAGCTTCGCACCAAAATGGGTGATGTTGCTGTCAAAGCAGCGTTGGCAGTGGGTTATGTCAATGCGGGAACCGTTGAATTTCTAGTGGATAAAAACCACGATTTCTTCTTTATGGAAATGAATACCCGCCTACAAGTGGAACATACCATCACTGAAGCGATTACGGGCGTGGATATTGTGGCGCAACAAATCGCCATTGCCGCGGGTGAGACGCTTCCATTTAAACAAGAAGATTTAAGCTTTAAAGGCAGTGCAGTTGAGTTTCGGGTGAATGCAGAAGACCCACAAAATGGCTTCTTTCCTAATCCCGGTAGAATTACGCGTTATCATTCACCCGGCGGTCCTGGTGTACGTGTTGATGGCTGTGTATATCCTGGTTACACCATACCACCACATTATGATTCCATGTGCGCCAAGCTCACCATTTGGGCGCCTGATTGGGAGCATGCTGTCACCCGCTCCCAACGCGCACTGAAAGAATATGATATTCGCGGTGTAAAAACCACGCTGGCATTTTACCGCAACATCGCTTTGTCAGATATGTTTCTCCAAGGTCAATTCGACACTGGATTTATGGATCAACACCCGGAACTATTGGATTATAAAGCATTTGAAGCCCGTGAAGATATTGCAGCAGCCGTGGCTGTGGCAATCGCCGCACATGCTGGATTGTAGGAAAAAAGGACTGATACAATGACTCAAACAAAGAAAAAATTAGCCATTACTGAACTTGCCTTGCGCGATGGACACCAATCCTTATTGGCAACGCGTATGCGCCTTGATGATATGTTACCCATCTGCGAAAAAATCGACCAAATTGGTTACTGGTCTGTGGAAGCATGGGGTGGTGCAACTTTTGATACCTGCCTGCGTTACCTTAAAGAAGGTCCTTGGATGCGTTTGCGTGAATTAAGCAATGCCATGCCCAACACCAACATCCAAATGCTGCTTCGTGGTCAAAACCTATTGGGTTACCGTCATTATGCGGATGATGTGGTGCGTAAATTTGTCGATATGGCAGCCGCCAATGGTGTGGATGTGTTCCGCACCTTTGATGCCATGAATGACCTGCGCAACGTGCGCACTGCCATTGCCCAAGTCAAAGAAAATGGTAAACATGCTGAAGGCACGATTTGTTATACCACAAGCCCAGTTCACACTTTGGACTATTTTGTTGATTTGGCGAAAGGTTTTGAAGATATGGGCTGTGATACCCTAGCCATCAAAGATATGGCAGGATTGTTAACGCCTGTTGCCACCAAAGAATTGGTCTTAGCACTTAAAGGTGCGGTTAATATTCCACTACATTTGCATTCACATTCCACCGCAGGTGTAGCTGAAATGGTGCAATGGGAAGCTGTTCATGCAGGTTGCGACATTATCGACACGGCTATCTCACCTTTATCAGGCGGCACGTCTCACCCTGCGACTGAATCTATGGTCGCAGCCTTTGCTGAAACCGAATACGACACCGGTTTAAACTTGGACGCACTTCAAGATGTCGCTGCTTATTTCCGTGATGTTCGCAAAAAGTATGCGCGTTTTGAGTCAGACGTTACACGTGTGGATACCCGTGTGTTTGTGAATCAAATCCCTGGCGGTATGATTTCTAATCTTGCGAATCAACTTAAAGAGCAAGGCGCATTGGATAAAATGGATGATGTATTGGATGAAATCACCAATGTTCGTAAAGACTTTGGTTACCCATCTTTGGTCACGCCAACCAGCCAAATTGTAGGTACGCAAGCCGTACTTAATGTGGTGTCTGGCAAAAAATACAGTGTGATTACCGAAGAAACCAAAAACTACCTCAAAGGTATGTACGGTAAAGCATTGGGCGAAATCAATGCCAAAGTGCAGAAGAAAGCTTTGGGTGATGAAGAAGTCATCACCGTGCGCCCAGCCGACTTAATCCCCAATGAATTGGATGAACTTACCCGTGAATTGGGTGATAAAGCCAAGTCTGTAGAAGATGTGTTGTCGTATGCCATGTTCCCTACGATTGCATTGGAATTCTTTGAAGAACGTGAGTCGGGCAATTTCAAGCCAGAACCTTTGGAACTTGATGAACCTGCAGCAACCACCTCAGCTGCAGCACCAGCACTCGCACCCACAGAGTTTAACATCACCATTCATGGTGAAGAATACCACATCAAAATTGAAGGTACGGGGCATGTTGAAGATGATTTGAAACCGTATTACGTCAAAGTTGATAATGTATTGGAAGAGGTTTACTTGGAAACACTCACTGAAATGGTGCCAACCCTTGATGGACGTAGCATTGATGCGGGTAAAGTATCCAAAGGCTCTAAACGTCCTAAAGCACGCAATGACAGCGATGTCACCACGCCTATGCCGGGTCGCATTGTTGCCGTGAATGTCAAAGAAGGTGATACAGTTGAAGCTGGCGATAAGGTCGTGACTGTTGAAGCCATGAAAATGGAAAATCCTGTTCATGCACCAGTGGCTGGCACGGTCAAAGCCATTCATGTGGTTAAGGGCGACACTGTTAACCCTGATGAATGTTTGATTGAGATTGAATAAGACATCATAACAACAGATTAAAACCTTGCTTCAATGCCATTTGAGCCAGGCACTTTTTTAGTCTTAAATACTTCAGCACACCATTTATTTTGGCGCGAACCAAGGCTAAAATGAATAGTGAAACCGTAGTTTACATGTTGCAAATGAGGATTGAAGTATCATTTTAAACACAGGTGTAGCCCAAAATAAACACGCTGCTGAGGTATTTATGTTTGGATTCAATAAAAAGAGAAGAACCGCTGCCGCTCGTCATATCTTGGTCGCCGATGAAGCGTTATGCCAAGAGCTTAAAGATAAGATTGATGCAGGTGCGGACTTTGCTGAGGTTGCGAAAGAACATTCCACATGCCCATCATCAGCCAAAGGTGGCGATTTGGGTACATTTCGTGAACGCGCTATGGTCAAAGAATTTAATGATGTAGTCTTTTCTGCTGAACTTCACCAAGTGCATGGCCCAGTGCAAACCAAGTTTGGTTATCACCTTATCGAAATCACGAAACGTAGCAATTAGTTCCGATACAACACATCCAGCCATTGATGCTCGCCCCCCAAGGAAATTACAACATCGGCTTGTTTGGGCAATGTGGTCAACCCATGTCTTGTTAACCGTTCAAAGTGCGCCATAAATCGCATGAGTTCAGCATCATTCATGCCCTGCTCTCGATGATTGGCAAAGGTTTCAGCCTCTTGCTGCTTTCGCCAGTTAAATACATCTTCAAAGCTTGGCGGCTGCAAATAAATCAACTTGTCCACCATGGCAAACAAGGTTTGATATTCATCGTTTAACGCAGCATTCACCTGCTTTCGCCAAACCCCATCTTTATCCTTTTCTGCTTCTAAACCATTCATTGGTGTAATTAAATCAGCATCATCTTGCGGCTGGACACCCAAACACCAGCCGTCAAACAACACAATATCCACAGGGCATTGGCAGATTTCCCAACCTGACTTGGATTTAGGGTTATCGGTTTGTTTATCAAAGCGTGGTAGCAGCACTTCACCCTGCCCGCTTTTAAGCTGCGTCAACGTGTGCATACCCAAAGCCACATCATGGGTGCAGGGCACCCCTCGTATTTGAAACAGCGGATGTATATTTTGCGCCAACGCACTCCTTTGTTCTTGGTTCAGGTATAAATCATCCATGGAAAGGCAAACCACAGCATATTTCTCGCTTAATATGTCCTGCAATTGACGTGCTAAGGTTGATTTTCCCGTGCCTTGCGCCCCGCTTATACCTACAACCAAGGTGTGACCACCCCGCTTCTGCGCTTCTATCCAATTCACCAGTTTTCGTTTCATGTTTGACGTTTAAAGCAATGTACCCACACAAGCGCATCATCCTGCCATGTCATGCCCTTGTGCATATTGAGTATCAGTGATTTATAGGCTTCAAAAGATGGGTAACCTTCAGCTTGCGCTTCTTTATCACCCATATCACCCAAGCGTTGTTGTTTTAAATCGGTAACGATGAATGTCACACCATCCAATTCAAATGTTTCATCAGGATAGGCATACACACCATCTCGGCGCTGTTCTGTTTTTTCACCAGCAAGGGCTGCTTGTTTTAAGCGCGGGTGGCGCACCAACCTATCAATGCTGCATGTTTTATCTGGGAATTTTCCCATCATCATTACCTCCCTAAACCATTGTTTTACAATATGAAATAAAAATAATTATTGCAATTCCATGCTATTTGTGTTATAAATTAAATCGCTCGTTGAGCAGAGTTTAATACAAGGAGAATATTCATGCTAGGAAGACATCAACGTACAACAGCAAAAGAAAGAACCTTGGTTACATCCGAATTTCGACAAGCCCACAGTTTCCATACCCACGAAAAAAGAAGGCTCAAAAGAGCCATGAACAAACGCATGAGACAAGCGCTTAAACATGAGGCTGTCACTTAGTTTGCCTTACGCTAAATACATCACATAACTAGACCATTTAAAAAGCTTTAAGCCCTCTAATCGAGGGCTATTTTTTTGTTCGCAAACTTAACCACACACCGCATATATTGTTTTAAGTGGCTTAAATCATTAACCTTATGCCATGAAATTTATCAACTTAACCCTAATCAGCGCTTTATGTATCCTTATATTTGCAAGCTGCACAGCCAAAGACCTCAATACTTTACTGACATCAGAAGACCCCGAAGCAGTATTGAGAGACATGGCGACCAGCCATGCTCAAGACTATGCAACTGACCCCGAAAAAATATTAGCTGACCTCAAAAAAGCACGTTTACAATACAAAAAGTTGGTTGGTATCTTTCGTGGCGATGTTGAGGCGACTTGGGGGCAGGAAGAAGTCGTGGTGCCTAGCAATACTGATTATGTGAAATACACCGATAGCTACAAAAGCCGCGCCATTGTTCAATTTGATATTGGTTTGATTACGGTTGAGACCTTAGACCCCAACAACAGCGCCCAAAGCTTAGAGAATGCAATTTATACAACACTTTTAACCCCTGATGATCCAAGGGCTGTGGAATTATACACTGCCAAAGATATTAACCTTTCAGGCAAACCTTATTTGTATGGTTTGGTGGTTGACCAAAACAAACGCATCATCGACAAACCCAATATCGCTCGCCCTTTTGCCCAATATCTGGTTAAAAATAAAGTCCAAGTCCGAAATGTGACCACGAAAAACGGAACAAAGCAGGTTCATTTCGTGCAAATCAAAATGGTGAGTGACTTCCAAAATCGTCAAGCCCGCAACTACAAAACAGATGTGGACAAATATGCAGCGCAATATGATGTGAACAAAAGTTTGATTTATGCCATCATCAAAACAGAAAGCGCATTTAATCCATTCGCCGTTAGCCCCGTCCCTGCTTATGGTTTGATGCAGATTGTACCCACCACTGCAGGCGTGGACGCATCGCAGCTGGTTCGCGGCAGTAAAAGCCCACCCACCAAGGAATATCTATTCAAAAGCAATCAGAATATTGAGTTTGGCACCGCATATTTGCATATCGTGAACAGCCGCTATCTTGGAAAAATCACAGACCCTGTAAAACGCGAGTACGCTACAATTTCAGCCTACAATGGTGGTGCGGGTAATGTGTTTAAAACATTCAGCGGCACAACCTCACCCGGCGAAGCCATTGGTATCATCAACAATTTATCCACGGCTGAAGTGCTTAGAATGTTGAAAAATAACCACCCTCATGCGGAAACCCGCAACTATATCGTAAAAGTGCTTGATGCACGTAAGCAGTTTGTAAGCCTTTAAATCTTCTATATTGGTTAACACATGTCTTGTAACTTGCACATGTTTCATCAATTTGCTAGACTTGTTCCATAAGTTGTACATGTGAGGTGCTGGTATGCAAGTTGTAAACTTTACAGAAGCCAGAAATAATCTAAAACGCCTGCTCGATGAAGTGGACGATGATGCTGATTATACCATCAGCAACCGCCGAGACAGTGCTGATGCTGTGGTCATGGGTTTGGATTATTTTAATGGGATTATGGAAACTCTTCACCTCTTAGAATCCCCTGCCAATGCCAAACATCTGATGGAGAACATCCAGCAATACCGCGAAGGACAAGCCAAAACCGAAAATTTACTCAATGACTAAGCAGCTCGCTTAGACAGTGTAGTGGCTAAGTAAATTTAGCCATCAATTAAGAGCAAATATAATATTCAGATTGATGGAGGAATTGCAATGACAACAAAACGACCAAGGTTCAATCCTGAGTTTCATCAGGAGTGCTCAGAACTTGTCTTATCGCATGGTTACAGCATACGCAAAGCAGCAGAAGCCATTGGTGTTGGTAAATCGACATTGGGTAAATGGGTAAGCCAAACCAGGAAGGAAAACACAGGTCTGACAGTAGTCAACAAAGTACCTGTCACACCCGAGTAAGCCAACATTCGAGAGCTTGAAAAGCGCATTAAACGGCTTGAAATAGAGAAGCAGATATTAAAAAAAGCCACTGCTCTCTTGATGTCGGACTCATTGAACGGTTTCAAATGATTGCACGACTACAAGAGATCTATCCTGTCGCGCTTTTATGCCACACCTTGCAGGTTCACCGTAGCAGTTTCCGAGCATGGCTAAACCGTGATAAACACTTTAAACCATCTCAGAGGTACACGAGCGTGAGTTTGTGAAGAATATACATCAATCAAGCAGCGGCTCTACTGGTTTTAGAACGATTGTAACCATTGCAATGACTAAAGGTACGTCATCAAGTCGGTATCGTGCAGGAAAGCTTATGAAAGTGTTGGGTTTGGTAAGCTGCCAAATGCCAAAACATGCATGCAAACGTGGTGGAAACGAACATATTCATATCCCCAATCACCTTGCTAGAGCATTTTCTCCCGATGCCCCCAATCAAGTATGGTGTGGTGATGTGACTTATGTTTGGACTGGTAACAAATGGGCTTACCTTGCAGTGGTGATGGATTTGTTCGCGCACAAGCCTGTGGATTGGGCGCTGTCATCATCGCCAGGTTCTAACCTAACAGGGCAAGCACTAAGCATGGCATTTGAGTCACCAAGAAGACCGAAAGGACTTATGTTTCACTCCGACCAAGGCTGTCATTATACCAGCTTAGCATATCGTCAACTACTATGGCAATACCAAATCAAACAAAGCATGAGTAGGCGCGGTAAATTTTGGGATAAAGCGCCGATGGAACCAGTAGCTTGAAAACTGAATGGATTTCTGAAACGGGATTAGTATCACTTAAACACGCAAGGCAAGTAATTTGGCGCTATATCATTGCCTACTACAACAGCTTCAGACCATATAAACACAACCTCGGCTTAACACCAGACCAAAAAGAGAAAATATTCTAAAATGGCTCTTATAAACTGGTCAATTTGATTTAGCCACTACAGACTTCATCACTCAGAGGCTCAACCATCGTCCTCATAAAACACTGGACTATAAAACACCACATAAAGTGTTTTTCAATACAAAAACTAAACTAACTCAAGTTGCACTTGGAACTTGAATTCGCCAATACTAAAATGACAGTGCAATTATTCAAAAAAACTAAAACCTGTAATATAGGTCACTAGACAATAGCTCGACGAGAATGCACCATACCTACTCTAAAAAATAAGGATTTAGGAGTTTAAAATATGGATATGAACGATTTACTAAAGTTAGGGGCCACTGCTTTTAAAGATAGCAGTGCTAGTGGAAATGCAGGTAGTAATTTAGACACAAACACTATCATGTCTGCCTTATCTGGTCTGACTGGAAGTAGCTCATCCGGGGGATTAGATATTGGTGAAATAATTGGTAACTTAACAAATTCAGGGGACGGAAATGTTATGAACATGGTTCAGTCATGGTTAGGTGATGGCGACAATGAGGCTGTCTCAGCCGACACGGTTTCTCAAATGTTTGACTCAAATAAGTTATCTAAGTTTGCCTCTACACTAAACTTATCTGAAGAAGAGGCTGTTGGGGGCTTACAAGATGTTTTACCTCAACTGATTGATAAAGCTAGTTCAGGTGGATCCCTATTAGACTCTATCGGTGGAGTAGATGGATTAATGGGTATGGCAAAAAGATTCTTCTAACACCGTTGCAATTTAAAGATAATGTATTGCTTTAATAAAACATGAAAATGGAAGTTCGAAAAAATTAACCAAGGACACCCTTCTTTCCTGTCCTCAAGCATACATTTTGACAAGGTTATAAAAACTATTACACTAAGCATACATGTATTGTACTTGCATAAGTACATATATATAATTAAAAAATATTAAGGAGTTATCAATGGGACTATTTGATTTTGTAAGCAATATTGGGGACAAAATTTTTGGAAGTGAAGCAAGCGCTGAAGAGCAGGCTGCAGCAATTCAAAAAAATATTGAATCAAACAACCCTGGTGTCAAGAATTTGAAAGTAAGCGTAAATGAAGGAGTTGTTTCCCTTGAAGGTGAGGCAGAATCTGTTAGTGCTTTAGAAAAGACAGTCTTGATTGCAGGAAATACTGAAGGTGTGTCTGCCGTTAAGGCCATGACAGTAAAAACACCTGATGAACCAGAAGTACAGTATTATGAAATTCGCTCTGGTGATTCCCTTTCAGCAATTGCAAAAAGGTTTTATGGTGATGCAATGGCATACCCAAAAATATTCGAAGCTAACAGAGAGGTAATTAAGAATCCTGACCTTATTTATCCGGGTCAAAAAATACGCATTCCTATGGACGCATAACAAAAAGTAAATTTATTAAATAAGGGTGCTATAAGCACCCTTATTTCTTACATCCTTTTTGCACACTCATAAGAACTGTAGTGGTCTAGCGATTGTATAGGATTAGAAAAGGGTAATAATCCAAACTTAGGAGATTACCCATGAGTCAGAGGAAACGAACTACATATACGCAGGAATTCAAGCGAGAAGCAGTTGATTTAATACTTGAGCAAGG
>CAMZLX010000187.1 GCA_947311795.1 uncultured Zetaproteobacteria bacterium | reverse complement strand
TTGAGCATGTCTAAGGTGAAGGGTTGCTTATCTTTGAAGGCTTGGTGACGTGCTTCACGTAAACAATGCAAATCAATGGTTTCAAGGATAAGCAACCCTTCACCTTAGACATGCTCAACAACGATAAAGCACTGCGCGAAATTGCAGCAATTTATCGCTCGGACTTATACATCATCATCTCCGACTTTGAATACGATATATTGCAATCTCACTTCAACATTCCCAAAGGCTTATTGCACCTCTGCCCTTTTATGCTTGATAAGGCTGAGGCAACAAACCTACCCACCTTTGAAGATAGGCAACACTTTATCAGCATTGGCAACTTCAGACATGCCCCCAACTGGGATGCTGTGTTATGGCTCAAGCAAGAAATATGGGGCTTGATTCGAGAGCAACTTCCTAAAGCAGAGCTGCATATTTATGGCGCATACACCCCGCCCAAAGCCACAGCACTACACAATCCAAGAGAAGGTTTTTATATCAAGGATAGAGCCGAAAATGTGCAAGAAGTTATGCAGTCGGCTCGCCTTTGCCTTGCCCCACTTCGCTTTGGTGCAGGCATCAAAACCAAACTTGCCGATGCCATGATGTTTGGCACACCCAATGTCACCACAACCATGGGTGCAGAAGGCATGTCTGGCGGCTTGGGTTGGTCTGGTTTGGTGGCAGATGATGCACAGAGCTTTGCCAATGCTGCGGTTTCCCTTTATCAAGACAAAAACAAGTGGCTACAAGCCCAAACTAATGGTTTTAACATTGTGAATACCTTGTTTAATCACGAAGATAACCAAGCAAAACTACTGACCCGCATTTTAGATGTTCAGGGTAATTTACAACAACATCGGCAAAATAATTTTATAGGTTTAATGCTCAACCATCATTTCCACCGCAGCACAGAGTTTATGTCACGTTGGATTGAAGCCAAAAACCATTCAAGTCCAACTTAAATTCCCCGTCACTCCCGCGAAGGCGGGAGTCCATATAAACATTGCAACTACTGGATTCCCGCCTTTAGGTGAATACTGAAAGTAGAGAAAACGCCCTGGGGTGGCGCGGGAATGACGAACAGTAAAGTTCATCAATTTATGTCCATATGCTGTATAAATGTAAGATAGCTTATTATTGTCTAATGCTTTCTAAAAGCACTTAGGGTTTAAGCTTGGCTTCTTTGAGTTGGGCTTCGGTAAGGCGTTGTTTTTTGTTGCGTGTTTTGGATTCTGCAAGGCGGCTGGCATTTTTACCTTTGCGCCGTTCTTTGGGGTAAGTCGTTTTATGATGTGCTGATTCCTTCTGTATTTTCAGGTAGTTATCATAATGGTCAATATCAAGCTCATCATTTTCAATCGCTTCAACAATAGCGCACCCTGGCTCATTGCTATGTCCACAATTGGAAAATCGACACGATAAAGCCAGCTCAAGAATATCCTCAAAGCTTTCTTCAATACCTTCGCTGACTTCGGCAATCGCCAACTCACGCACACCCGGCATATCCACCAACATCCCACCATCTTTAAGCAACATCAAATGCCTACGCACCGTGGTATGCCGCCCTTCACCATTGGCACTGACTTCTTGAGTCTCAAATTGTTCAGAGCCAAGCAGTTGATTCATCAGCGAGCTTTTGCCCACCCCCGATGAACCAATCATACAATAGGTTTTCTTGGGCTGAATCAGCGCTTTAACCTTATCAACACCTTGCCCCGTTTTATTACTCAACTGAATGGTTTTGACATGAATCCCAGCATCTTCAATATCAAACAACAAATCTTCAATGTCTTCGGGGTGCATCAAATCAGTTTTGGTCAGAATCAACACAGGCTCAACCTTGCCCTCGTTCACCAACACCAAAAACCGCTCAAGTTTACGCACATGAAAATCATAATCACATGCCATCACAATCAATGCCGTGTCGATATTCGCGGCTAAAAGTTGGAATTCATCATCATAACCCGAAGCTTTGCGTTTGAGCAGGGTTTTGCGCGGTAATACGGTATGAATACTGGCAAACTGGTTGGACGATACTGTTTCAGTATCATGATGCTGCAAACAAACCCAATCACCCACGCAAGGAAATGCAGTAGCTCGCTCTGCACCATAAAAGAATTTACCCAATAACTCGGCAGATAATTCCTTCTCACCATCATGCACCACAAGCCTATCTCTATCCACAGCCACCACACGTGCCACACTTTGTGACTCTTCACAAAACGCCTGCACATGTTCTTCAAACCAACTGTCTAATCCAATATCACTTAAACTCACGCAGCGCACTCTAATCCGTATTTATATTTGAGGAAGGTTTAACCGTCACGTACACAACATGAAGGGATGCCTGCTAAACTGACAAGTTGAATCGCAGTGCGAGGGAGTTACTGACATCACAGAAAGGCCAACACAGGAAGGCAAGCTATATCTTTGTGTGGTGTTAGAACTATACAGCAAACTTGTGATTGGTTGACCTATGCATTATAGGCAAGACCACCACGTGGTCATTAGGGCAGTAGAAACGGCAGTGTGGCATCACCAAGACTCAACCAGCATCATTCTTCACTCCGATCGTGGTTTTCACTTTACTAGCGGCCATTATCAAAAACTACTCAAACAGTATGACCTAATAAGCAGCATGAGTCGCAAAGGTAATTGCTGGGACAATGTAGTTATGGAACTGCTTTTACCGTAGTCTAAAATCTGAGCAGGTCTCTTATGCTAATTACAAAACACCCTACGAAGCCAAAAAGGGCACCGTTGATTATATCGAAATGTTCTACAACAGTTGCAGAGCACATTCATATTTAGGCTACCTTAGCCCCAATGAATATGAAAGTGCTCAGCAAACACTGCCACAAGCAGCATAACCCTTTTCGGTGTCTATACTTTTACTAGACCACAACAGGCAAAGAAATGAAGGTAAAAAACACAATAAACAACTGGATTCCGCATCAAGTGCGGAATGACGAACACAATACCACACTTCATTGTTTTTTAAATGCGATGATAACAAGGAAAAGTGTGCAAAGCATAGCAAGCCTATGGTTTAGCGCTTTGACACCGTTAGCGCGCATTGAGGGAACAATCCCCCTACCTTGCTTATATCCAAAGCAACCGTAACCTTTGCTGCCATGAAAGCTTACGCCCTAAAACGATT
>CAMZLX010000186.1 GCA_947311795.1 uncultured Zetaproteobacteria bacterium | reverse complement strand
GCAATGGCGACCGTGCCGACAATGCCAATGAGAATGAGCATGACCAGGGGCTCTAAAACAGTGAACAGGTGTTTGATTTTTTTGGGCACTTCATCATCATAGTATGCGGCCAGTTGGCTCATGGCATGGTCCAGTGTTCCTGTTGTTTCACCAACTTTGATGATTTGCAGAAGCATAGGAGGAAACACTTGGTGTTTATTCAGTGCTTCGCTCATGTTTCTCCCCTCATATACATAGGTTTCAGTGATTTTGATAGCAGAGGCAATTTGAGCATTACCTACGAGGTTTCTGCAGTGTTTAAGGCAGTCCAGAATTTGAATGCCAGAGCGAAACATCATGGAGAAGTGATGGGCAAACCGAGAAAGTGCTATCATATGGTTTATTTTACCAAAGATAGGGATGTTTAGTTTAAACTTGTCAAACGATTGCGAGAAGGCAGGCGAGTGTTTGTATAACCCATTGATACTAAGCCACAGCACAGGAATGATGAACAGCCCAGCCCAATAATCCACCATAAAATGACTTATATCTAAAATAACAGATGTGATAAAAGGTAAAGGGATATTAAGACCCAAGAGCATTTCTTCAAAGCGAGGGACGACAAAGGAAAATAATACTAGAATAAATATACAAACAACAAAGAAGACAATGGTTGGATAAGTTGAGGCTTGTTTGATATCTTTCATTAAGTGATGTAACCATTGATAATAGTTTTTAAGATCTTTGAATACTTCTGGCAATTGCCCGCTAAACTCGCCAGCTTGAATAACACTGGTCACTTGTTTTGGAAACACGTTAGGGTGTTTTGCCATGGCCTCAGATAAAGGTACGCCACTTTCTATATCATCGCGTACTAGGTTTAAGGTATATTGTAGTCCTTCGTTTGGTGTATATTGGGCAACGGTCTTGACGGTATCAAGAATAGGGATGTTAGCCTGCAACATGGTTGCAAAAGATGAGAATAGGTCGATAAGCTCTTGGCGATTGACTTTGACCGTCCGTGTGCGTTTGGAAACATCAATGACGTTGGACTGAAGCAGCCACATTCCTGAAATGCCTAACATTTGTTTTAAGCTGGCAACATCTTTGGCAAAGCACTCAGCTTTCACCTTGTCGCCATGGTTGTCTACCGCAACATAGCTAAAAACAGGCATTATTTAAGAACCCTGAGCACTTCTTCGATAGAAGTTGTTCCTTGTGCGGCTTTGTGAATCCCATCATCAAGCAAGGTTTGCATACCTCTGGATTTGGCAAACTTGAGAATGTCCGTTGGGTCTTCACTATTCACGATGGCTTTGTGAAAAGAGTCATCAATATTTAAGACTTCGTAGATAGCTAATCGCCCTTTATATCCTGTTTGGTTGCAGTTGCTACATCCCTTTGCTTTCCAAAAATTAGCACTATCTTCTAGGCTTACATTGAATTGACTTATATTAAGCAGCTCTGAAGGCACAGGCTCTTTGCATGTTTCACAAAGCCTTCGCACCAGCCGTTGCGCTACAATGCATACCAGTGACGATGGAAGCAGGTAGGCATCAATACCCATATCAATGAGCCGTGGAATCGCCCCAATGGCATCATTGGTGTGCAGTGTGGAAAACACAGCATGCCCTGTTAAAGCGGCTCGAATGGCTAAAGATGCTGTTTCAGCATCTCGAATTTCACCGACGAGAATCACATCAGGGTCTTGCCTGAGCAGTGAGCGTAAGCCGGATGCAAACGTCATACCGACAGACTCATTCACTTGAACCTGGCGAACACCTTTCATCGCATATTCGATGGGGTCTTCGAGCGTAAATACACTGCGCTGTAAAGAGTCTATGGCTTCGATAGCGGCATAAAGAGTTGTGGTTTTACCAGAGCCTGTTGGGCCTGTGACCAAGATAATGCCATGAGGTGTATGTAAAGCCTTGCGGAAATCCGCTAAAGCTTGGTGAGAAAACCCCATGCTATCTAATGATAAGCTTTTGATTTGTGAATCTAAAATTCGAATGACGATACTTTCGCCAAACTGTGTGGGCAATGATGAAACCCGGAGGTCTATTTTGCGTTTACTGATGACAAAGTGGATGCGCCCATCTTGCGGCTCCCTTTTTTTGCTTATATCCATGTTAGCCATAAGTTTTACCCTAGCTATCGCAGGTTCTTTGAGCTTGTTAGGTATCAAGCATTCTTCGCGCATAATCCCATCACATCGCATACGTATTCTTAAGCTCTTCTCTTCAGGCTCAATGTGAATATCCGTTGCTTTTGAGCGTATGCCTAATAAAATGATTTGATTGATAAGGCGAACCAATGGTGAATCGCTGGACGTATCATCAGATAATCCTGGCTGATTCAAAGCCTCTTCAATGGTGATTCGGATTGAACCGCCTTGTGCATAATTGAATTCTAAGGCTTCTAGAATATCACTTTCTGATGCTGTCACTGCTTGGACATTACGTCTGCAAACCTTTTCTAGGGTATCAATCGCCAATACGTTATAGATGTTAGCCATCGCTACAGTGATACTGTGTTTGTCAATATCGATTGGAATTAAGTTATACTGTTTGGCAAGCTCGTAAGGTACAGCCTCAATCGCTTGACTATTAATATGGGTGGTTGAGAAATCTAAGTACGTACTATTAATTTCCTGAGCCAGAATTTTGGCTACTTCAGACTCATGCACAAAACCCAAGTCAACCAAAGTTTCACCAAGAAGCCTGTTGTTTCTTCTTTTTTCGCTGAGCGCCAAGTCAAGTTGAGCAGGGCTAATGAGCCCTGCTGCTATGAGTTGTTGCCCAAGCTTTGGTTTGCCAGATTTGGTTTGCAGTTCCATGTTGCTTTTAGTCTTGCGCTGACAGCATAATGAATACGGATTTATCGTTGGCAGTGCGGTATCGCGTGCGAACTTTGCCGCTGGTGTACCATGCATCAGTGCCTGTAGTAATATCACCATCTTGGTCAATAGCATCGCTGATCGCTTGGGCAATACTCATATTTATGCCTTCAATCACAAGAAAGCTGGTGTTTGTCGTGTAGTCATCAACACCATCACCGTTTAAGTCAAATGGGTACCCTCCATAATAAAGATAATATCCAGATGGTTCATAAGGGTTGTTTAACTCACCATCCAAGTAGGGACCCTTCCAACCTGGAATTGCAGCAAGGTTAGAGATAAGCTCTTGTTGTTTGGCATTTCCTTGTGGGGAGGGGACATGCAGTGGAAAGCGTGCCGTATCCCGATAAAATTGGAGCACAACCGTGCTTAGCCTTTGCGTATCTTGTACCACAGCTTGAACTTTGGACTCTTCAATGGACGATAAAATTTTGGGGGCAGCAATCGAGCCTAAGATAGCGATAATGGCGAGCACACCAATAAGCTCAATGAGACTGAATCCGCGTTGATTATTGTTCATGTTATTCTCCTTTGTTTTGATGGTATTGGTTAGGTTTAATCTTGCGCTGACAACATAATGAAAATGGCGTTTGAAGTGTCAGTGCGGTATCGCGTGCGAACTTTGCCGCTGGTGTACCATGCTTCAGTACCTGTAGTAATATCACCATCTTGGTCAATGGCATCGCTGATGGCCTTAGCAGCCGTTAAATCAATGGGGTCAATGACAAGAAAGCAGGTGTTTGTCGTGTAGTCATCAACACCATCACCATTGAGGTCAAAGGGGTGTGGACCATAATAAATATGATATGTTGATGGTTCATAAGGGTTGCTTAACTCACTATCCAAGTAGGGACCTTTCCAACCTGGAATTGCAGCAAGGTTAGAGATAAGCTCTTGTTGTTTGGCATTTCCTTGTGGGGAGGGGATATGCTGTGGAAAGCGGGCGGTATCCCGATAAAATTGGAGCACAACCGTGCTTAGCCTTTGCGTATCTTGTACTACAGCTTGAACTTTAGAATCTTCAATAGATGACAGAATTTTGGGGGCAGCAATCGAGCCTAAGATAGCGATAATGGCGAGCACACCAATAAGCTCAATGAGACTGAATCCGCGTTGTTGATGTTGTTTCATAGTTGATACTCCTTCTGAATGCAATTGATGCACATTTTTTTGTGGTCAGCTCGTATGAAGCAAAACTGATGCCAGAAATTATTGAGTGTGCTGTTTCTTTCATGACAACTGTAAATGAGTAGGCTACGTTCCCACTATGTTAGCGCGACTTATCCTGTTTCGGATTTTAGAATCCTTGCCCACAATTTTGGGCGTGGTCACACTTGTATTTTTCCTGCTTCATCTTGTGCCGGGCGACCCTGTGGATGCATTGTTGGGTGAAACGGCATTGGCTGCTGATAAAGAAGCTTTGCGCGCCAGCATGCATTTGGATGAACCTTTATATAGTCAATACACCCAATATATCAGCGGCTTGACCCAAGGTGATTGGGGTAAATCCATCATCAGCCAGCGCGATATTTGGACGCTGATTACGGAACGACTTCCTGCCACTGCCCAGCTTGCTGCCACCAGTTTATTGCTTGCCATGATTTTGGCATTGCCGCTTGGCATGATTGCCGCGCGTTTTCAGGGCAAAGCCCAAGATACCGCCGCCATGACGTTTTCTTTGCTTGGCGTGTCGATTCCTAACTTTTGGCTTGGGCCGATGTTGATGTTGGTATTTTCCGTGTTCCTCGGTTGGTTGCCTGTGTCGGGCATGGATGCCAGTGGCTCAATTATTCTGCCAACCATTGCTATGGGCACAGCTTTAGCCGCCGTATTATCGCGCATGGCAAGAGCTAGCTGGCTTGAATCCATGCAATCTGATGCGATTCGTACAGCCAGAGCGATGGGCGTGGCTGAATCCACATTATGGTGGAAACATTCAGCGCGTATGACGGCGATTCCCGTGGTGACCATGTTTGCCTTGCAGATGGGCGCGGTGCTTGGTGGGGCGGTGATTACAGAAACGGTGTTTGATTGGCCGGGGCTTGGTTTGTTGACCATCGAAGCGATTCAACGGCGTGATTATCCGCTGGTGCAAGGTTGCGTGTTAATCATTGCCTTGTTTTATGTGTTGGCGAATTTGTTGGCGGATTTACTCAATCTTTGGTTAGACCCACGGCAGCGGAAGCAATCATGAAAAATTACTTGTTCCCACATCTATTTCGGGCTGCACCTGTGTTAAAAGCAGCTATAAAATCCTCATTTACAACTTGTAAACTGCGGTTTGATACCCACTTTTGCCTTGGCTCGCTCCAAAATAAATACGGGCACGGCGTATTTTATGTTTTATAAAGCTATTCCTAAAAGCGTGTACCTTTGTTTGCTGTTGCCAGCACTGGTGTTGCTTGTCTCTGCTATGCAATCGGTGAATGGTCATGCGGTGGACTTGCGTCAGGTGTTAAGCGACTCAACATTAACACATTGGTTGGGTACAGATGCTCTGGGGCGCGATATTTTAAGTCGTTTGGCAGAAGGCATTGGTTTATCTTTTTCGGTGGCAGTAAGCGTGATAACTGTGTGCGCTGTGATTGGTATTAGCGTGGGTATGGTTGCCGCTTGGCTGGGTGGCTGGGTGGACAGCGTGTTGATGCGTTTTGTCGATATTGTGTTGTCATTCCCTGGTATTTTGTTGGCGATTGCTTTGGCTGCGGTGCTTGGCCCTGGGGTTGAAAACTTAATTTTTGCTTTGGCTGCTGTGGGCTGGGTGGGATTTGCCCGACTAACACGGGCGCAAGTGTTGTCGCTGCGTCACGCACCCTACATCGAAGCTGCCATTGCCAGCGG
>CAMZLX010000185.1 GCA_947311795.1 uncultured Zetaproteobacteria bacterium | reverse complement strand
GCCCAAGAGATAGGCGAAGAGGTGAGGGTGTTGGTTTCTTTTTGGTATGAGCTATAAAAACAAGGGCTCTTTAATTCTGTTTGCTTTGTCTAGACGAGGAAAAGATGAAACCTATCGAGCCCCGCACCCCCACATAAGTATTGAAGTGTTTGGCTCAACTCTAAGCATAATAAGAGTCGCGTTGATATGGCTTGTTTATGTGCGAGAAAATGTATTGCAGCGGTCTATATTCCCACTTTCAAAACCAGTTTTGAACCATTTGACGCGTTGAGCGGCACTACCATGAGTAAATGAATCGGGTGTGACATAACCTCGCGCCTGCTTTTGTAAGGTATCATCGCCAATTGCATTGGCTGCAGTCAGCCCTTCTTCAAGGTCACCTTTTTCAAGAAGGTGACGTGAGCGATTGGCATGAAATGCCCAGACACCAGCAAAACAGTCTGCTTGTAACTCCAGTTTGACAGATAGTTTATTGCCTTCTTTTTTGCTTAATTTTCTTTGAGCTTGATGAACCTTGCTTGAAATACCGAACATGTTTTGGACATGATGACCAACCTCATGTGCAATAACATATGCTTGTGCAAAATCCCCGGGTGCATGAAATTGAGTCTTAAGGTCTTCGTAAAAGCCAAGGTCAATATAGACTTTTTGGTCGCCAGGGCAATAAAAAGGACCTGTGGCAGATTGAGTAAGGCCGCAGGCGGACTGGACAGCATTACGGAATAGAACCAACTTGGGTTCTGAATACGTTTGACCTTTTTGCTGAAATATTTTTTTCCAAGTATCTTCAGTGTCGGCTAAAATTACAGACACAAATGCTGCTTGTTGTTGCTCTTTTGGCGATTGTTGAACTGATGCTGCGTTTCCACCATCTTGCAAAGCGATAGATGGGTTTAGCCCACTGCCTGAAAAAAAGTTAAAAGCAAGAAGACCAACAGCAGCAACTATTGTTCCCTTAACCCCTAAAAAACGAAAGGCCATTGGTAACAGGCGCATCATACCGCTTCCGCCAGATCTAAACGAAGGCACCCGTGATGCACGCTGGTTGCGCCTATCTTCAATATTACTGCTTCGCCTATTTTTTCGCCACCGCATGATTTAACTCCTTTTCTTCAACTATAAAAATATTAATTACTTAAGGATGCGAAGTGCTTAGCTTGTGTTAAGGCAGCTTTGGCATCACCATCTGCGTTGAGCATGATTTCTTGAACTTGAGCAGGTGAAATAGTGTGTTCTGGAATAGTATTTGCAAAGTTTTCCGCATCTAATGGATTATCAATAAATTTTAAGAATATACCGCTTAACTGTGTTTTGTCACAAAGCCCGAAAGTGAAAGTTTTATCGATTCGCCCGGCACGAATAAGTGCTGAGTCTAGTCGCTCTGGATAGTTGGTTGTCATGAATACAACAACGCCATGCTTGGCAGAAAACCCATCTAAATAATTTATAAATGTGGAAAATGCAATCAAACCATCTTGAGTTAGGCGCTCATCAAAAAATACATCAATATCTTCGAATAACACGAATTGACCTTCTGGAACATCCTTGAAGGCAGCTTTAAAGTCTGCATCCTGATCTGAGCCAGAAAGCATTAACTCGCGATCAAATAAATATACATCTTTTTTGAATGTAGAGGCAAGCGCCATAATAGATTTAGTTTTCCCACAGCCCGGGTGCCCTTGAAATAAATAGCCACGGTGCCAAGCTATGTTTTTTGAAATATACCAGTGTTCTTTATCATAAAATCTATGCAAGTCCGTAACAATATCTTGAAACATTCCATGAGGTAACACAAGGGACTCAGAGTTCACATTTTGTACGAGATTAGGTGACTCCCATCCGTAGCTATATTTGTCATAAAGCACAATTTTACCATCTGCTTTTTTCAGGAATAGCTGTGTAAGTTCAGTAATAATTTCATCAAACAGTTTTGTGTTGAAGCCAAAATACATTAATGTGATTGTTTCATTAAAGAAATGCCCGCCGCCCATGTTACCTTCAACATCGCCTTTATCAGCGCGAAGCATCATGATTTTACCGTTGTAACGGAAAATATATGAGCCTTGATGAGGGGTATAGAAAAACCGGGCTTTATTTTTCTTTGAGTCAGTTGCATTTATTTTGAAATTAAGAGAGGTCAAACTGTATGATTTGTGATATCGGTCAAAATGCTGTTCAGATATCCATTGTTGAAAGAGTTTAAATACAGGGTCATAGCTTCCAATGCTAAGTTTAACGATCAGTCTTTTTGATATTAAATCAATAATTTTCCACGGTAATGGTTTTAAAAGATTAAAGAGTAATACTGCTGATGCTGTTACAAAAGTCCCTGCAAAAAAATCGTTGGTTTTGATTTCTTGAATTAATGTTCCCCATAATTCTTCAAACATATTCAGTATCCCGAAATTTTATTTTATGACCTGCCTCATTTCACCATTAGAAAAAGACTAGGCTACATTGCTATTTGTTTATGACTATAATTAAATAGGCGTGTGTTAAATTCATCTGTTTACGTGAGAACAGAAGATGAAAGCGTAATCCCAATACGATTAAAATGCTATACAGTATGCTCTGAAGCATAAAAAAGCCCAGCGTTTGACGGCTGGGCTTTGATATTTGGCTTATGCCTGCTTTAGGCTTTGGCTGCAGGGTCGGGTTTGTCGCGTTGCCATAGATAATACATCAATGGCGTGACAAACAAGGTTAAAATCGTTGCGGCAATGGTTCCGAATGCCATGGATACTCCCAAACCACCAAACACAGGGTCGGTAATCATTATGGATGTACCTGCTACCACAGCGATGGCTGTCAACAAAATGGGCCGCGCGCGAATGGCACCCGCTTCAAGCACGGATGTTTTCAAATCATGCCCTGCTTTGCGGTATTCCAAGATGAAATCAATCAGCAGGGTTGAGTTTCGCACCACGATACCCGCCAGCGCAATCATCCCAATCATGGATGTGGCGGTGAAGGGTTGACCTGTAATCGCATGACCCGGGAAAATACCAATCATGGTGAGAGCGGTAGGTGCCATGACCAACATGGGCAGAATAAACTGACCATAATAAGCCACCATCAACAGATAAATCAGCACCATAGCCACAATAAATGCAGCACCCAAATCACGGAATACATCCAGCGTTAGGCGCATTTCGCCATCCCAAAGCATGTGATAACCAAAGGTGTCTTCTGGGGCGGTGTCGGTGAAGCGCATGCCGCCTGTATTTAGCTCAACACCAGCAAGGTTTGCACCATCAATTTTGCTATCAATGTCTAGTAATGAATAGACTTGCGAACCTTGTTTGGGTTCAGCCGTCACATACACAACCTTATGCCCATCTTTACTTAAGATAGGATTTTTAACGATGTCTTCTTCAACCGTTGCGATAGCTGATAATGGCACAGGGCCTTGCGCTGAGCTGACATAAATTTGATTCAAATTCTCAGCATTCACACGCAATGAACGGGGAAGTTGCACATGCAAGTTCACAGTATGCCGCTCATCTTCGATATGCAATGCGCCAAAGTTGTAACCTGACAAGAAGTCACGCAATGCTGTTTCTACCTGCGTGGTTGCAACACCAATACGGGCAGCTTTTTCTTTGTTTACTTTGATATTGAGCTGGGTTTGGGATGCACCAATGGAATCATCCAAATCTACAATATCATAAGTATCAGCAAAGGTGCGGCGTATTTCAGCAGCCACTTCTTTTTGCTTGGCATAATCAGGGCCATAAATTTCAGCCAATAGTGTGGCGCGAACAGGTGGACCTGGCGGGTCTTCCACCAATTTGATGGAAGCCAGCGGATTGGCTGCAAACACAGGCGCCAACATTTCACGCAATTCCGAAACAATACCTTCTGAACGAATAGAGCGGTGATGTTTATTGCGTAAGTTTACACGAATTTCGCCCAAGTGCGGTGCTTCACGGAACAATGCTGCGCCACGTAAAATACCATTAAAATCAATGGGGCCACCACGACCGACAAAGGTCTCATAGTCTTTAACCATTTCATGTTGGCGCAAGATATTACCAATAGCACGAGCAACACGGTCGGTTTCTTCAAGCGTGCTGCCTTCTGGCAAATCAATGGTAATATTAAAGGTGTTCTGATTGCCTTTGGGCAACATTTTAAGTTCCACGGCACCAGGTGTTAATGGACCGTTGATACCTGCAGGGCGAACAAACTGCCAAGCTGGCTCCAACATGGATGCGATAAATAAAATGGCAACCACGACCCAGAACAAGAAGCGCACTTTGGCACTTTCCACCAAAGGTTTTGCAAGTTTCATGTAAGTGATGTGGACCCAATCTTTGGGGTCTTCATCTTGCTCTTCCATGGTGGGTTCAACTATTTTATGGGGAAGAAAACGTTGGGCAATCCACGGGGTGAAGGCATAAGCAATGACAAGTGATGCAGCCATAGCAAGCGGTGCATTAAACGGAATAGGTGCCATAAATGGCCCCATCATACCCGTGACAAAACCCATAGGAATAAAGGCTAAAATTACAGCAATGGTTGCCACAATGGTGGGTTTACCCGTTTCATTGGTGGCACGGATAATTAATTTGGCTTTTTCAGCCGTATTTTTTACACCTTTGTGCAAATGTCTGTGAATGTTTTCAATCACCACAATGGCATCATCCACCAGCAAGCCCAAGGCAAGAATCAATGAAAATAGCGTGATACGGTTGATGGTTTGGTCGGCAAGAAATCCAATTGCCAGAACAATAAACAAAATCAAAGGGATGTTCATGGTGACAATCGCAGCTTCACGCCAGCCAAGGAAGAACAATAGAATAATAATTACAGATACAATAGCGATGCCTAAATGTTCCACTAAATAGTTCACTGCTGCATCTGCTTTTTGACCTGAATCGCGGGTGATATCCACGCGCACATTGCTTGGAATAAAGTCACCTTTGAGCTCTTCCAGCTTATCAATAATACGTTGGGTCACAAACACAGCATTGGTGCCGACTTGTTTTGCCAAAGCTATGGATACCGCATTGGTTTCAGGCTCATCGCCTATTTGTGAGCCATGTTCTGCGGATGGACCATAAGCAATTCTATGCAATTGATTGGCTTCGGATGCACCATCAATAATGGTGGCAACATCTCTAAGGTAAATAGGTTTACTTTGTGCGCTACCTACAATTAATGCGCCAACTTCTTGTGCATTTTCCAAATAACCTGATAGCCAGACTTTACTTACACGGTTGTTACCAATCAATTCACCTACAGGACCACCCGTATTGGCGCTCATCAACACATTGTGCAGCTGATCCAGCGTGATGCCATAACCTGCCATTTTTACAGGGTCAATTTCAATGCGAACCTCATGGTCACGCCCACCGATGATGTCAGCAACGGATACGCCATCAAGTGGTGCAAGCTGCTCACGAACACGTTCAGCCAAGCGTTTGAGTGATAAGCCATCTAACTCAGGTGAGGACAACGTAATCACCGCAGCAGGCACTTCGTTGACATCCATGGGTTTGACCAAAGGCTGGCTTGCACCTGCGGGGATACGGTTCATATTTTGCATGATGCGGTCATACAACTTCACCATACTCACTTCTTTGTTTGCACCGACTTCAAAGACAACGGTAACCACGCCGACATTACCCATGGCAGCACCATAAGTGTGGTCAACGCCTTCCATTTCGCGCAACACCATTTCCATAGGATGCACAATCAAGTTTTGTACTTCCATCGGGCTTGCGCCATTCATTTGGATAATCACGTTGGCAGCAGGTACATCAATTTGCGGATTTTCTTCCCGTGGGGTGATGAAAAGGGCAAAAATACCAATCAATAAAATAAGAATACTGATAATGGGCGTTAGGTTCGTTTTCATGGAAAACTTGCCCAGCTTGCCTGCGATGTTTAAGGGTTCTTCTTGGGAATTGTGTTGTTCAGACATTGTATTTACCCGTTATTCGCTTGCACTTTCATGCCTGTTTTGATGGTAGGCTGTCCTGCCCAAACGATGGTGTCGCCATCATGAAGTCCAGCAACCACTTCAACGGTTTCACCTTGGCGAACGCCCAAACGAATCAGGCGATATTGTGCTAATCCTTGGGCATCCATAATATAAACAGCATGTAAACCCGAACGAGAAATAATGGTGTCTTGCGGGATAAACATCGCTTGACGCTCACCCACGCGGAAACCTGCTTGAGCAAACATACCAGGGTGAATTTCGGCACCTGTTGCTAACGCAACTTTGACCAAAAACTGATGGGAAACAGGGTCAGCAGCTTGAACCACTTGGCGCACTGTACCTTCAAATGTGTGGTGCAAGGCTTCAATGGTGATGTCCACCGCGTCACCCTCATGAATTTTGCTCACATAATCTTCAGACACATAAGTGGAAACCAGTAAACTGTTGGGGTCTTCAATAGAAAGAATGGGTGCGCCGGGTGAAGCTAAATCACCAATGCTCAAGCGTTTCTCAACCACAACACCATCCACTGGTGAGCGGACTTTTGCATAGCTTAATTGGTTGTTGGCACGAGCCACATTGGCTTTAGCCACATCATAACGCAATTTCGCCTTGTCTACTTTTTGGCTGCTAATTGCGCCAGATTCAAGCAATTCTTTGAAGCGATTTAAGTCTGCCTCAGCATCTTTGAGGTCTGCTTTGGCTTGCAAATAGGCTTGTTTGGCATCGGTTGGGTCGATTTTTACCAACACTTGCCCAGCGGTCACTTTATCACCTTCACGAACGTTCATGGCTTTGATGTAGCCAGAAATACGCGAGCTAATGGATACTTTATGGTCGGAGGCAACAGAGCCGCTGGTGGTATAATGTTGTGGAATCGACACAACATGAACGGTTAAAGTTTGTGCTGTTGTGGTTTGCGTTGCTGCAGGTGAATGCGCTTCATCATCTGCACATGACGCAAGCAAAGTGGCTAACGCAAGTGTGATAGCGAGTTTTGTTGTTGATGTTGTTGTGTTCATTGAACTACCCCTTCATTTAAAGTTCCTGCAGCCAACATAAGGGCTGCTTTGGCAATCATTAAGTCGTATTTGGCGCGAATCACCATCACTTCTGCTTGGTCTGCACGTACTTGTGCTGCCAATACATCGGATGTGGTTTCCAAGCCTTGTTTTTGGCGTAATGCTTTGATGCGCAAGGATTCAGACGTTTGCTTGAATGCTTCTGATTCACTGCTTAATTTTTTCATTGCTGTTTTAAGGCTACGCCATGCTTGGCGAATTTGGTTGCTGATTTGTTGACGTTTATCAGCTTGTTGCAGTGATAAGCTGATGCGCTGAGCTTCTGCGGCACGCACATTTGCACTATCACCACCACCTGCAAATAAATTCATGCTTACGGTTAAACCAACAGTATTGTTGCCATTTTTTAGTCCGAATGTATCGCTGTTCCATTCACGGGCGGCGGTTAAATTCACATGCGGCATATATCCTGAGCTGGCCTGGTCACTTGCTGCGGATGCGGCTTCTTCTTGCTGAATCAATGCCAATAAATCTGCACGTTGTTGTGGTGCATTGCTCAATAAATCATCCAGTAAACTTACCACATCTTGAATGTGCGGCTCGTTTAAGTCAGACAATGAAACATCATCTTGTAAACCCAAAACCAAACGAAGGCTTTCCAAAGCGCTGGCATATTGGTTCTTGGCATCATTCCATGCCAATTGGCTACGCAATAAAAACACATTGGCATCCATGACATCTGAATTGATTGCCATACCACGTTTTTTTAAAGCCTTGGTATCTTTTAGCCGTTGCTCTGCAGCATGCACGGCTTTTTCTTGGGCTTGGGCTTGCGCCAAGGCTTGTCGGGCTTGCACATACGCCACGATGGTTTGATAAATCAGTTGTTGTTTATAAAAAGTATGATTCAAAGCGGCTGCTTCTGCATTGGCAGATGCCTTGTGACGTGATGCATACAGTGCGCCACCTGAATAAAGCGGCATGGTTAAACCCAAGCGAGATTGGTAATTATTAATATACTCGGGATTGTTTAATGCTGTAGGTGAAAAGTCTGCGGCAGTCACTTGGGCTTGCAGCAGGCGCATGCCAAACCCATTGAGCGCAGAATTGGTGCGGTAAACACCCGTGGAAACATCCAAGCGAGGCAGCAGCTGGCCTGTGGCAGCGCTGACTTGTGCTTGTGCAGCATCGGCTTGGCTGGCGGAAGCGGCAAGCCCACGGTTATGCGTCAATGCATAGGATACGCTGCTTTGAAGTGTGGTAATATCTGATGCCACAGCGTGATTCGCTTGGCTGAACATGACCGCACTAAACATAGCAGCAAATAGTGGTGTAAATTTAATGTTGATAGGCATAAATAATATCTATCTCCTTTCAATATTGTGATATTCTATACTATAAACTCACAGTTGGCGGCGAAATATAATATTATTTATTATATTAGCAAGTACTAATTTATATAAACGTGTGTTTAACCCAGTAAGGTAACGGTTTCACTATCTCGCTGATGAATATTGCCAATGTGATACACCGTTTCACCTGCATCAGTGAGCACTTGCTCAGCTTGTGCTGCTGAATCTTTCGGCAAAATAACCACAAAACCAATACCCATGTTAAATGTCCGATAACGCTCGGCCTTATCCACATCAGCAAAGTTTAATAGATATTCAAATACAGGAGGCACACCCCAAGATGATACATCCACAGTGACAGCCAAATCATCAGCTAGGATGCGCTCAAGGTTATCAAACATACCACCACCAGTGATATGTGAGAAACCATGCACTTCAATGCCGCTTTGCATCAATGCATTGATGGCAGGCACATACAAACGGGTGGGTGAGAGCACTTTATCAATCGCTTTGGAGCCATCGGATAATGTATCGTTACGCAAATCAGCTTTGCCCAGTTCCAAAAGTTTGCGTACCATGGAAAAGCCATTGGAATGTGGGCCATTGGATGCAAGGCCTAGCACCACATCACCATCAGCGATAGTTGAGCCATCCACCATTTTAGGTTTATCCACCACACCCACGCAGAAGCCACCAATATCATAATGACCAGGTGCATACATGCCTGGCATTTCAGCGGTTTCACCGCCAATCAAAGCGCATTCACAAGTTTTACAAGCATCAGCAATGCCTTCAACCACGCCCGCCAATGTTTCGCCTTTGAGCGCGCCTGTAGCTAAATAATCTAAGAAAAACAGTGGGGCAGCGCCCAAAGCAGCCAAATCATTCACACACATGGCAACCGAATCAATACCAGCTACATGGGGCAAATCATACTCTTGGAGCAACAATAATTTTGTGCCCACGCCATCTGTGCCTGAAACAAGCACAGGCTCTTCCATGCCTGAAAAGTCTGGTTGAAATAAGCCGCCAAATCCACCAAGACCCGCCAAAACTTCAGGGCGCATGGTGCTATTCACTGCATTTTTAATCCGCCCAACAAAGGCATTGCCAGCATCAATGTCCACACCACAGTCGGCGTAGCTAAGTTGTTCTTTATGTTCTTGTTTAGACATCTAAATTTCTCACTTTTAGCGCATTGGCTTGGATAAAGTCGCGGCGAGGCTCTACGGCATCACCCATTAAGGTTGAGAATGTTTCATCAGCAGATACCACGTCTTCAAGGGTTACACGAAGGAAGCGGCGGTTGACAGGATCAAGCGTGGTTTCCCAAAGCTGTTCAGGGTTCATTTCACCCAAACCTTTGTAGCGTTGAATTTTCAAGCCACGGCGACCTTCTTTATCAATCAAGGTGGACACATCATCGTAGGTGTTGATTTCCCAACGGTTATTACCGTCGGCAACATAAGCTCCTGCCTTTACCATGGACTGCGCGTTGCTGCAAAGCTTCTGCGCTTCTGTAAACTCTACGGTAGAAACCAAATCAGTACTCAAACGTGAAATTTTGGTGCGTCCGTGGTCACGGCGTTCAAATTGAATCCAAAACCCACCTAAATCTTCATCTTTATAGATGCGATATTTCAAGGCTTCGTCAGCACGAGATTCTTGGGTAAATGTTTCCATGAGTATATCTAAGTATGCCGTTAAACGTTCTTTATCACGCATCATCGCAGCAGATAATTTTTTACCCTCGACAAGTAATTTTAAGACGCGGCTATCGACGCGCTGTGATAAGCGCAACATTAAAGCATGTAAACGGTTGATGCTACGAATAAAAGTTTGGAAGCGCTCTGTGGTCATAGCACCTTTTTTTGCACCTTCATGGTATTCTTTACCATCACTACCTGATTCAAGTAGGAATTCTTGAAGCTCTGCATCATCCGCAATATATCTGTCCTTTTTGCCTCGAGCGACACGGTAAAGTGGAGGCTGTGCGATATATAAATAACCGCGTTCAATCAATTCAGGCATTTGGCGATAAAAGAAGGTTAAAAGCAAGGTTAAGATATGCGCACCATCCACATCGGCATCGGTCATAATCACAACTTTATGATAGCGCAACTTGGCAATATCAAAGTCTTCTTTACCAATACCTGTACCAAGTGCGGTAATCAATGTGCCAATCTCTTGGCTGGATAACATTTTATCGAAACGCGCACGTTCCACATTTAAAATCTTACCTTTGAGTGGTAAAATGGCTTGGGTTTTACGATTGCGCCCCTGCTTGGCAGAGCCGCCAGCAGAGTCTCCTTCCACAAGATAAATTTCAGAGTTTGCAGGATCCTTCTCTTGGCAATCGGCAAGTTTGCCTGGCAAGTTGGACACATCCAACGCTCCTTTACGACGTGTTAGGTCACGAGCTTTACGCGCTGCAGCCCTAGCTATGGCTGCCTCTGCGGCTTTGCCAATAATAATATGTGCTTCTTTGGGGTTTTCTTCAAACCATTCAGAAAGCTTTTCATTCACTTTGCTTTCTACAATGGGGCGAACTTCAGAAGATACCAATTTATCTTTGGTTTGTGATGAGAATTTTGGGTCGGGAACTTTTACTGATAACACAGCCGTCAAACCTTCGCGGCAGTCATCACCGGTAAGTGAAACTTTATGTTTCTTTAATAAACCATTGGCAGTTGCATAGCTGTTGATGCAGCGGGTGAGTGCCGCTCTCAAGCCAGCCAAATGCGCACCACCATCACGTTGTGGGATATTGTTGGTGAAGCAGAATACATTTTCTTGGTAGGAGTCTGTCCACTGCAAAGAAAGCTCAACACCTACATCATCTTTGTCCGTGTTGATGCTAATGCAGCCTGGGTGCAAGGGTGTGCGTGCTTTATTCAGGTGCTCTACGAAAGCATTGATGCCACCTTCGTATTTGAATACATGTTTTTGGTCAGTACGTTCATCGGTGAGTTCAATATGAACACCACTATTTAAGAAGGAAAGTTCGCGCAAACGTTTGGTTAAAATATCAAACGACATATTGCGATGCGAGAATGTTTCTAAGCTTGGCAAGAAACGAACTTCTGTGCCCGTGCCTTCCGCATCACCAATCACATGGATAGGGGTGACTGTATCACCGCGTTCAAATCGGCACTGATGGATTTTTCCAGCACGGCGAATGGTCAATACCAAATAATCGGACAAGGCATTCACAACCGACACACCCACACCATGCAAACCACCAGATACTTTGTAGGAATTGCTGTCAAACTTACCACCAGCATGAAGTACGGTCATAATCACTTCCGCAGCTGAGCAACCTTCATCTGGATGTATTTCCACAGGAATACCACGCCCATTATCACGCACGGTTACGGAATCATCCGAGTGAAGAATCACCTCAACTTTGTCGCAGTGGCCAGCCAAAGCTTCATCGATGGAGTTATCCACGGCTTCATAAACCATGTGATGCAAGCCAGTGCCGTCATCAGTGTCGCCGATATACATGCCTGGGCGTTTGCGCACTGCATCTAGCCCCTTAAGGACTTTAATACTATCCGCGCCGTATGCTGTTTGTTCTTCGCTCATTTGAATACCTCATTGACCATTTCGTTCAAATCTTTCCATCCAAACTTAGATGTTGTGTGTATGCTTTGATGTCTGCCGTGACATTACTTGGTGCAGTCATCAACACTTGCCCTTGATGTTGTTTTAACCGCTCCATCAAACGCAAAGCGCGGGTGTTGTCCAACGACTCTAAGCAGTCATCAAGCAATAAAATGGGCATCATACGTTTGCTTTCTTGCAACACTGCACATTCTGCCAAACGCAAAACAATACCCGATACTTTTTGCTGCCCCCGCGACCCACATACACGTATTTCACGGGTATCATAACTGATTTTCAGCCTATCACAATGCGGGCCTTGCGTGACGCGTCCGAGGCGGTGATGTTCCTCACGTTTGGCGGCTAAAGATGCTAACCATTCTTCTTTATTTTCAAAGGGTTGCTTGGTGATTTCGAGTTGAAAGGGAAGGTCTAGCCAATGCCTTTCTTCTGCCAAACACTGGTTTAATTTCTCTAAAATGGTAGCGCGTTTGGCATTGAGAATGCTTCCATACTCAACAATCTGCTGTTCCCAGCTTTCCAGTTCGCCCGCAGAGCCGCCATGCCTAAGCAACCTTCCTCTCTGCATCAATGCTCGCAGATAACCCTGATAGTGGGCATAGGATGCCGTCTGCGAGGCAATAACCAACCTGTCTAACCACTTGCGCCGTTCACCCGGGTTGCCATCAATAAGGCGCACACCTTGCGGCGCATCCACAATCAAGGATACATGCTCAAAAATGTCCTTGCGCTTGGCAACTTTGCGTCCTTGAAGCGACATATCCACTTTGCCCTTTTGCCCATCCACACGAATATGCAAAGGGCCATACCTTTTCATGGTGGCTTGAATATGAAATGATTTCTCATCCCAATGGGTGAGTTGCGGGGCTTTGGCTTGGCGAAATGAGCGACCATACGCCAAGATATAGGCTGCTTCTAAAATGGTGGTCTTGCCGCTGCCGTTGTCACCGCTAATCAGATTTAAATGCTCACCACAATCCCAGCTGAAATCTTGATGACAGCGAAGGTTGTGGATGTGGATATGTTGAAGTGTTAAGCGCGGGTTAGGCATGGCGATACACTAAAAGAAGGCTAAAGGTTATTAGTTTGATGTCTATAGCACACCGCCATATCTTTTCATTTGACCTAATGTTGTAGCAGCTACATACGAAATCAAAGTAGTGCCTATAAGAAGACCTTCTTTTTCCTTATAACTATGAAATATGCCAACTAACTTGGGCAGAGACCAGTCTTGTGATATTTCTTTTCCTGTTGGCCAAGCGAAAATAGCGCCGCCACTAACTCCTCTGGGGCTAGGAGGCATATAATGCTTCCCGTCTTTTGGGGATACTGTATTCTTTTTGTTAAATTGAATAATTATATTATGCTCAGGTGACAATTTATATTTCTCATAAATATCTTTATCAGCAGCTATGCCTCGGTAATATAATAATTCAGATGAAAAAGTATTGCCTTTTTTCTTTGCTTTGCTTGCAGGAAAGCCAACAACAGAAACCGCAGACAACTCTAGAGCGGAAGGCAATATATCTATGTTATTTTGCAAGGGTTTAAAGTACATGCATAACTGACTAGCGAAAAGAGAGTTTAATTTATAATAAGCCATATCAACGGAGTCATCTTTTCTTGATGTTTCAGGTAGTAAATCAATATGAGACAAGTAACCATTTATTTCACTTAAACCATGTGCAGTTGGAATAAGCAACTTACCCTTACTTAAATCATCGGTTACATGGGCAGAAGTAAATAAAAACGGGAGGGATTGAAATTCAAGAAATACCCCTGTGCCAATTTGCTTTACTCCTTTTGGTACCTCTGTTTTTATAAAGATAGGAACTAAAGAGTCCGAAACATCCACATATTTCTCCTTGTATGATTAATTTGGTAATAGGGCGAATCTGATTCTTCAACTACTACGCTTTATTTTGCGTACTCAATGCCCGCGCAGCACTCACTTGTTGACCCAGTTTTCCAGTTTTAGTTTTTGGACGCGTTGAAATTCTTTAAGATTGTTGCTGACTAATATTTTATCCATTGAGCGGACATGCGCGGCAATCCATAAATCATTATTGCCAATAATTTTACCTTTGCTGGCGAGGTCAGCGCGTATATCAGCATAGTGATCTGCCACATCATGGTGTAGAGGCTGGATAGGGATAAGTGAAACCAGTTTTTCAAGCATTTCAATCGATTTGTGTATGTGTTGGCTTCGTTTTGCACCGTATAAAAGTTCGGCATGGGTAATCATCGACATGCCAACTTCACCAACTTCTAATTGCTCAAAGCGCTTGAGTACGGAAACTGGTTCTGCTTTGGCAATGTAGATGCAGATATTGGTGTCTAAAATATACTTGAGCTTCAAAAGCTTTCTCGCTCTTGGGGAGGGGTGTCTTGCCGACCCTCTGCCATAAAGTCATCAGGCATTTGAGAGAGCAAGGTAAAGGCATCACTTAAAGAGCGTTTTTTTTCGCGAAGAATAACTTCATCACCACGCTTAAAAATTTCGACTTCAGACACATTGAAGCGTAATTCCTTAGGTAAACGAACAGCCTGGCTATTTCCTGATTTAAATACTTTGGCAAACATAATAACCTCCAATGTAGATACGACAGTGTATATACATTAGGCATATCTGTCAAATGGCGTTTGTTTGTTCATTTCTTTGGCAGCAAAGAAACGAACCAAAGAAAACTGCCCTTAAATAGCTGCGTATTCCCTACACAGATAACATGAAACGGGGCGAAAAGTTTTTCGCTTTATCCCTTTTTCATAACATCTGTTTCGGTGCAGCTATAACAAGGGGAAGGTTAACTGTCATTCCGAACAGGTTGCCATGATTTGCTTGCTAAAAGGGTTCGCGCTCTTGCGGAGGGGTGCCTTGCCGACCTTCTGCCATAAAATCATCGGGCATGGAAGGTAGGTAAAGCTTGATGTTGACGGTTTGATGAAGCAGTCGAAAATGTTTATCCAATGAATAAATACTGCAGTCATGTTGTTTGGCATTTTGGGCAATGATAAGGTCTGGAATGCCAATGTCATTAGCACCATTTTTTAAGCATTGGGTTTGAAATGTTATGATTTCAGCCCAGTCGATGTTGAGTGGTAAGCGGGTAACGGCATGTAGAAGTTTGATAACCTTATCTTGTTTTTTGACTTTCAGATAAGGCACGAGTTCAGCGAGGATGATGTCATTGATGGCGACAAGGTTTTCATCAATAAGCCCCTCTAAATCTTCTGCATTATCTCCTGATTTGAAATAATCTATCCAAATGGATGTGTCTATCAAAACGCTCATAAATGACGATTTCTTAAATCATCCAAGTTTATATCCAGCGCAACTATACCTCGAAACTGTTTAAGCTCGGACACTTTTGATTTTTGCACCAATTCTTCCAAGGCTTTAATAATCACCGCAGTTTTTGTGCTGGTGTGTGTCGCAGACATGGCTTCTTTGATGAGGTTTTCGGGCAAATCCAAAGTTGTTCTCATATTTACCTCCATAGTTATGCATAGAAGTGTAAAATGTTATGCATCAATTTTCAAGGGTGGAAGCCATTTGTCATTCCGAGCATAGTCGAGGAATCTCGAAATTCATCCGCTTGGTATTTGAGATTTCTCCATTTCGCTTTGCTTCAGTCGAAATGACCAACGTGCTTAGTCAAGCTTAACGAATTGCAAAAGATAATGCTTCGCCGGGGGTGTCGCCGATGGTGAAGACGGAATGCCAAACGCAGTTGTCTATATCACGTTGGGGGAGTAAGAGAACATCACCTGCTTGGAGGTGATGAGCAAAACCTTGGCTTACCATGTGGGCGATAAATGCAGGGCAGCGGTCAATCAATGCTTCGATGAGTTCATGGTCGGGCTCTTCCATATAACAGCTTAAATCATCACGATTTTCACACAGTTTGGATAGTGCTTGTTGCTGTTTGTTTTCAGGCAATACCGATGCGATGGCAGCTTGGTTGTTATCACTTTGCACAAAGGCAATGATTTCATCCATGAGTTTGGGTTTGCTGGCAGCAAGCCAAAAGGTTGCACCACTGAGTTGGGCAAATACCACACCTGCATGACCACGTTCCACATCATGATGAAATTGTGCGCCGCCATTGGGCGCATTAAAATAGACAATTCTTTCCACAAATGATGGGTTTTTGCCCAAAATGGATGATAAATAGGCTAGAATGGCGCTATTTTGCGTAATAATTACTGATTCTGGAAAAATAACATCGCAAAGTTTGCCAGCCCATGTTTGTTTCAGCGGGTCAGCCGATACATCTTCATAACCTTCCATGCCCCATGAAAAGCGAAAGCGCAGCGATGCATCTTCATCGTGGAACGAAAGCCATGATGCTTTGCACCATAGTTCTTCAGCCACAACATCATCTTGATCTTAATCGAAAGCATCAACATAGACTTTCTCAATGCCTTGCTCATCATGTTCTTCAGGGGATGCGGCAACAATAAAGAAGTTTTTTTGCATATTTTCTAAATATGGCGGTTTTTCTAAAAAAGGTACAAATTCGGCAATTCTTAATACATTTTGCATTAAAACATGCGATTGTTTGATGTTTTCTGCATGTTTTTCTAGGCCTTGGTTTAAAAGCTGAGGCAATACAATTGCTGAATCACCCTGCCATGCCTGTTTGACCAGTTCAGCAGTCGGGTGACTTGCTTGAATGGGTTGTTTGACCCGCCCTAAATCAAAACCTCGGCGTTTGAGGTGTAACATTTATTGACCGTAGGCGGCTGCCACTTCGTCAGCGACTAGCTTTTGAAAGGCTTGGTAACTAAAGCTTGGCAAAGGTTTACCATTGATAAAAAAGGTGGGGGTTTTGTTGACACCCAATGTTTTGGCATCTGCCAAATCAATGGCGATGAGTTTAGCTGAGGCAGTGCTATCCACATTTTTCTTTAATGCCGAGACATCAAACTTGTAATAGTCCAAATATTCCCAAATCAGTTCAGGTTGGGGATTATGATGCGAAGCCCAGCCATGTTGTGTGCCATACATCAAATCCAGCACATCACTAAATTTGCCCAATTTGCGCGCGGCTTCCAAAATTTCCACCGCTTTATCGGAACCAGGATGAAAAGGGGCATAACGAATGACCAGCTTCACTTTGCCTTGGTATTGTTTCATGGTGGTTTTGACGGCATCGTG
>CAMZLX010000184.1 GCA_947311795.1 uncultured Zetaproteobacteria bacterium | reverse complement strand
TAAAGGTTTGTTGGTTGCCTTTACGTGTAACCATTGCCCTTATGCGATTGCAGTTTGGCCGCGTTTGGTGCGTCATGCAGCAACACTTAAAGCGATGGGTATTAATACGATTGCGATTAACCCGAATATTCACCCTGATTTCCCTGAAGATAATGTGGATGCGATGCGTGAAAAGTTGGAAGAATGGGGCATAGGTTTCCCATACCTTGCAGATGATTCACAAGAAGTTGCCAAAGTATTTGATGCGCAATGTACTCCTGATATTTATATGTTTGATAAAGGTGGCACACTTTATTATCACGGTCGCATTGATGATTATTGGAAAGATGAAACGAAGGTTACACAGGAAGAATTGATTCCTGCTGCAGAAGCTTTGGTCGCGGGTAAATCTGCACCTCAGCCACAACATCCAACGATTGGCTGCTCCATCAAGTGGTTGGTAAGCTAGGGAATCTCTAAATAAGTCTGAATGCACTGATAATATATACGTTCATGACTTATTTAAAGCTTCCCTAGACCTAGCTATTTGAATATATGGCGAGGTTTGCCGCCTTTCTTATTGAGACTTTATTTTTTTTAGGCAGGTTGCGGCGATATTTTTTCAGGGTTGTGTCCCTTTTCGGAGAGTGAAGTATGAATGTTGGATGTGTGAGTAAAGGTTTAGCCATGGCAATCGCATTGGGTTTGGTTGGGTATTTTGTAGGTCCTATGGTTGGGTTAAACCAAGAGATTCCAGTGGGTTCAGTGTTGGCATCAGGTTTGGTGATTGGCTTCTTGTTGGGCGCGTTGGTTTTTGGCGGTGGGTCAAGCTCATCCAAGCCTAAAGTTAAACACAATAATACGAATGTTTTGTATGTTGGAAATATTCCATTTAAAGCGGGTGAAGATGAAGTTCAGCGTTTGTTTGAAGCTTATGGCGTGGTGAAATCAGTTCGTTTGGTGCGCAGTGGCCCTAGCCGCCGCCCTAAAGGTTATGGTTTTGTAGAAATGGGTTCTGCGGGTGATGTGAAAGCAGCGCTTGTTTTAAACGGGGAAGATTTTGCAGGACGTAAACTTCGTGTGAATGAAGCCAAGGATAAGAAGTAAGCCTCTTTCCTTTTATTGATTTTGATTAAAGTGCGCCCAACGCTTAGGCCAAGGTGCACGAAAATCGACTTCCTTGCCTGTGCGGGGGTGGGTAAATCGCAGCCGCCAAGCATGTAAGGCAAGCCCTTTGCCACCGATAGATTTATAAAATTTTAAATCATCTTTTTCTGCATATTTAGGGTCGCCCAGTATGGCATGACCTTCGTATTGCAGTTGGACGCGAAGCTGGTGCGTGCGCCCATGGTGCGGCTGCAAAGCGACAAGACTGAGGTTTTGTTGCTTGTGTTCACGTAATAACATGGTTTGTAAATAAGTGATAGCTTCTTGCCCATCTTCTGCGTCAACCACCATGCGCTCTCCGCTTTGGGTGATGCCTTTCATCAATTTGGACTGCAATCGTCCTGCATAAGGGTAGGGATGACCAATCACCCATGCAAAATAGGTTTTGTGTGCATCACGTTCTCGAAATTGTTCTGTTAGTTTTCTTAAGGTGACAAGATTTTTTGCCAAAAGTAAACAACCGCTTGTATCCCTGTCTAATCTGTGTGCCAGCCTAAGCTCAGGCAAATCAAACTGGACTTTAAGCCGTTCGATTAACCCAGCCTCATGCCCGCTGCCGCCATGTACCACCAAACCTGCTTCTTTGTTGATGACCAACAAGTCATCATCTTCATAAATAATATCAAGGTTGCGTATGGGTTTTGGCGCTTGTTTGGCAGGTTGTGGCTCTTGGTTTTCAACTCTTAGACTTGCGGGCAAATACACTTTATCACCTGTGTGCACACGAAAATCAGGTTTTACCCGCTTGCCGTTGACGCGCACGTTACGTTTGCGAATCAAACGCAAAATAAGGGTGCGTTTATCTTGACCCAGTATGCGGCAAAGCACACGGTCTATACGACTATCATCCTCACTTTCATCAATAAAAAGAAAGGCTTGCTGCATCATGTTATCATCAGAACTTGCCAAAATCATCCCCATTTGCTTGAATGGCGGCAATTGTACATGTGTTCCATGTGTGTGGCGATGTTTGCGAATTGAGTAAGTCGCAATTGTCTGGTGAAATAACTTTGTGATGTGCACAGAGAGAAGTTAATCCTTCATTTTGCCAGATGTTTTCGGAGAGTGAGTCGTTTTTTTTATGAGGTCTCACCATAGCCAACACCATGTTGAGCTTTGCACAATAGAAAATAAAATGAAGCCGTCTGACGGTGTGTATATAGATTAATAACCTTTTGCGTGACCAAGTTTTACATTATACGCTAAGGTTTTGACATAGAAATTGCTTGTTTACACAAGTTGTTTTTTGCTGGTTTATGCTGTCAGCGGTAAGGAACCGCTATGAAAAAGTTGATGCTTATCAACGCCTCACACGAGGAAGAAAGTCGCGTTGCGATTGTTGAAGATGATTTCTTGCAAGAGTTGGACATCGAATCAACCAATAAAGTCCTCACCAAAGGCAATATCTATCAAGCCACCATCACCAAAGTTGAAGCCAGTTTGCAGGCTGCATTTGTTGAATATGGCGCACTACGCCAAGGTTTCTTGCCGCTGAGTGAAATTCATCCTGATTTTTGGAAGGATGGCGTGGATAAGAACCAAGACCCACGCAATGTAAACATTCAAGATGTACTTGAAGCCAAACAAAAGATTTTGGTACAAGTAGTGAAAGAGGAGCGCGGCAATAAAGGCGCTGCGATGACCACATACATATCGCTGGCAGGTCGTTATCTGGTGCTCAGCCCGAATACAGCGCGTGGTGGTATCTCGCGCAAACTTCCTGATGATGTACGCCGTGCACTCAAAGAAATTTTAGCGCAGTTGAATGTGCCTGAACACATGGGTTTAATTGTGCGCACGGCTGGGCGTGACCAAAAGCTTGAAGACTTGGAACGTGATTATTCCTACTTGATGCGTTTGTGGGATGAGATTCGTATTAAAGGCGGCTCAACAGACGCACCTGCCTTGATTTATCTTGAAGGTGATATGGCAACCCGCGCCATCCGCGACCATTTCAGTGAAGATATTCAGGAAATCTGGGTGGATAACCATGAAGTTTACACGCGCACCAAAAACTTTGTCCATGCGGTGCTTCCGGGCAAAGAAAAATTGGTGAAGTTATACCGTGGTAAAAAGCCAATCTTTCGCCACTATGGAATTGAAGGGCAATGCGAACAAATTCATGAGCGTGAGATTCGTTTGCCATCTGGCGGCTCAATTGTGTTTGACCCCACTGAGGCATTAACGGCTGTGGATGTAAACTCATCACGCTCTACGGGGCGTAAACACATTGATGATACGGCGCTGGATACCAACCTTGAAGCAGCGCAAGAAGTTGCGCGTCAATTACGCATTCGTGATATTGGTGGTTTGGTTGTTGTTGATTTCATCGATATGGCAAACCGCAAACATGGGCAGCAAGTTGAAGAGGCTTTGCGTTTGGCAACGGCAAGTGATAAAGCTCGGGTCCAGTTTGCACGTATTTCTCGTTTTGGTTTGTTGGAAATGTCGCGTCAGCGCCTGCACCCATCCGTGCGTGAAACCACGACGGAAACTTGTCCGCGCTGTGAAGGTCGTGGTACCATCTTAACAGTTGAATCCATGGCATTGCAGATGTTAACCCGCATGGAAGATTTGGCAGAAAAAGGCAAGAAACCGAAATTGGTGGTGCAAGTGCCATCGGAAACAGGCGAATATTTGATGAATAATAAGCGCGATAATATTGCGCGTATTGAAGAAATGCATGATATGCAGATTGAACTGAGCATTCGTACAGATTTGATGATTCCGCACTATCGCATTGAAAGGCACTGGAAAGATGATAATCAAAATCGTCTAGAAGTTTTAGAAGATACGCTTAAGGGTAAAAAGCCGCAGCGGGTTGCACGCAAGCTTAAACAAATGAAACCTGTGGTTGGTATTCCTAAACCATTACCTGAGCGCAAAAAGAAAAGCTGGTTGAAAGCTTTATGGGATGGCTTGTTTGAGAAAAAAGAAGAAGCGCCTAAGCGCAGTAACAAACGTCCGCAACAGCGTAAACGTAAGCGCAAACCCACGCCGCAAAAGAACCAGAACAATCAAAAGAACCAGGACAATCAAAAGAATAATCAGCCCAAAACAAAAGTTGAAGGTAATAAAAATGGTGAGGAAGGGCAGAAACGCCGTCGTCGTCGTCGCCGTCGTCCGAATAAAGCGAAAGCGGATGGGCAAGCAGTGAAAACTGAAAACAAAACAGGTGACAAACCAGCCAAAGAAACAAAAGCTGCTGCATAGGCAAGATTTATGGTTGAGTCCGAACAATTTGAATGGGAAATCACTGAGTTACAACATGGTCAGCGGTTGGATCAGGTGCTCACTGCATTATCGGGATTAACTCGGGCTAGGGTGCAACAACTGCTCAAAGAAGGGTGTGTGTGGCAGGGCGAAAACAAAACCACATCACTTAAGCGTTCGGCTAAAGTGATGATGGGTGATACCTATCATATGCTTGTGCCTCAAACCAAAGCACTGGCATTAACTCCCGAAGCGATACCTTTGGACATTCTCTTTGAAGATGATTACCTACTGGTTGTGAATAAACCTGCAGGCATGGTGGTTCATCCTTCCCACGGGCATGATACAGGCACTTTGGTACATGCGCTTTTGCACCATTGCGACAGTCTTCCTGGTATCAATGGTGTGGAGCGCCCAGGTATTGTGCATCGCTTGGATAAAGACACATCAGGCAGTTTGGTGGTGGCTAAAACTGAGAC
>CAMZLX010000183.1 GCA_947311795.1 uncultured Zetaproteobacteria bacterium | reverse complement strand
GCATCTACGGGCGTGATTGGTGAACCCTTTCCGATTGAACGGATTCGTGAAACCATAGGTGAAGCCAGAGATTCATTGGCAGAAGATAACTGGATTCAAGCTGCCGAAGCGATTCGTACCACAGATACATTTGCTAAACATGCCTCAAAGCAATTTGAGGTGGCGGGTAAAACGTATACCATCACAGGCGTATCTAAAGGTAGTGGTATGATTCATCCAAATATGGCAACAATGCTTGGATTTATTGCGACTGATGCACCGATTCCAGCCGATGAGCTGCAAAGTATGTTATCCAAAGTTGCAGATGTCTCCTTTAATAGCATTAGCGTGGATGGTGATACATCCACCAATGATACGGTTTATTTGTTGTCATCAGGTTTAGGGCTTGGTTATAACGAACTCGAAGATACCTTTGCATTTGAACAAGCTTTAGAAGAAGTTGCGATTGAGTTGGCGCAATTGATTGTGCGCGATGGTGAAGGTGTGACCAAGTTTGTGACCATTGAAGTCTCAGGTGCAGAAGATGAAGAACAAGCCCGCACACTGGGGCGTACCATTGCGGTGTCTCCTTTGGTGAAAACGGCATTTGCGGGTTCAGATGCCAACTGGGGCAGGATTATCATGGCGATTGGTAACAGTGATGCACCAATTCAACCTGAAAAGGTAAGTATTCAAGCCGATGATGTGTTGATTCTTCAAGATGGCAACTTGCATCCTGATTATCAAGATGCGTTGGGTATGGCAGTGTTTGCCAAACAAGAGTTCACTTTACATGTGTATATTGGTTTGGGTGAATCAAGTGCAAGGGTGTGGACGGGTGACTTAACCCATGAATATATTGAGATTAATGCAGAATATAGAACGTAATAGGAAGAGGAGAAGGGCATGAATGTATATAGTTTTACAGGGCGTTTGGCGCGGGATTGTGAGCAACGGTTTACACAAAGCGGTATGGCGATTTGTTCGTTTACCGTAGCTGTGGATTATGGTTTTGGTGATAATAAAGGCACCAACTGGATTCGCGCATCATTGTTTGGTAAACGTGCAGAAGGTGGTTTGCCTCAGTATTTGAAACAAGGCACTCAGGTTGCGATTTCAGGCGAACTTCGTGTGCGTGAATATGATGATAAAGAAGGCGTAAAACGTACTTCAGTTGAAGTATCTGTAGATAAGCTTGATTTGATTGGTGGACGCAATGATGGCGGCGGTCAATCTTCAGGTGGTTACCAACAAGGTGGCGGGCAACAGCAACGCACTCAACAAGCACCTGCAAAACAAAATGACCCATTTGCTGATCAACCTGATTTTAATTCAGCGCCAGTGGATGATGATATTCCGTTCTGACCTTTACAATAGTATATATTTGTAAATATTAACTAATAACTATTACTGTTAAGAAATAACCCACTGGAAACAGTGGGTTATTTTTTTAACGGGTTAATATGTTCATGTACGTTTAAGTTGGAGTATATTTTCAATATGTTCTTGAAGTATATTAGGTGTATAGGGTTTTTGGATAAAGCTGACGAGCTTGTCATGCTCAAAGCGCGGCCGAATATCTTGTTCGCTGTAACCTGAGCATAGAATAATAGGCACATTAGGGTTTGCTTGTCTAAGCTGGTACAAAGCGCCTTCGCCATCAAGCCTTGGCATGGTCATATCCAGCAATACAAGTTGAATCTCTGTTTGGTGTAATTGATATTGTTCAACGGCTTCCACGCCATCAGCTGCTTCAAAACAAGTTGTAAACCCAAGGTCATTTAATATTTCACATGAAGTTTCTCGAATCATTGCATCATCATCTACCACAAGTATACCCTGTTGCTGGCTATTACTATTCAATGTTAATAGGTTGATTTTATCTTCACGCGTAATAGGGGCATCCACTGTTGGGAAAAGAATACTAAATTTACTACCTTTGTTCAGTTCTGATTGAATATAAAGCGTGCCATGATGTCCTTGAATAATACCTAAAACAGCACTCATACCTAACCCATGACCTGCGACTTTGGTCGTAAAAAAGGGCTCAAATATACGCTCAATAATGTCTTTTGACATGCCACAGCCTTCATCGCTAACACGTAACATCACGTATTCACCTTGTTCAAGTGTATTGGAAACATACGCGTTTCTCAGATATGTTTCATCTGCCCAGAATGTTTTAACATCAATATGAATACTTCCATGTTTACCCTCCATGGCATCATTGGCATTGGTGATTAGATTAAGGATAACTTGTTGAAGCTGAGCAATATCGGCAAGAATAAGGGGTATGTCATGACTCAGATGGTAGACCATGTTGACATCTTTACTGATAGATACTTCTAAGAGTTGGGTCATTTCAGATATGAATTTGGATAGGTGGGTCGGTTTAACAATAAACGAACCTTTTCCTGAGTAAGCAAGCATTTGGTTGCATAATTGCGCTGCTTTTTTTCCAGCACTTGTAATATGGTGAATATACTTATTGGTTGGATGTGTGTCATTAAAGCGAGAACTTGCAAGTGAAGCATTGCCCATAATGATCGTGAGAAGGTTGTTAAAATCGTGGGCAATACCACCTGCGAGAACACCTAGGCTTTCTAAGCGCTGTTTATGTTCTAGTTTGGCTTGCATCTCACGCTGCTCTTTGAGATTTCGGGAAATGATAGAGAAATGACTTGGGTTTCCTTCATTGTCGTGAGTCGCGAGTACTAAACATGATGCAGGGCACTCATCACCATCGGCTTGAATATACATAGCTTCTCCCTCCCACTTCCCTTGCTCTAAAGCAAAGGGAATAATATCGGAGGTGATACGCTGGCATTCTTCTTGTGAATGAAAATCAAATATTTTATGCTGAGAAATATCAGTGTGTTGATCAATGCCAAGCAATATGCGCCCTGCTTTGTTCATATATATAAATGTGCCATCAGGCTTTGCAATGCTTACAACATCAGATGTTTTTTCAATAATATCAGCGAGTATTTTTTGCTCACGCTGAACATTACGAAGTTCAGTCGTATCATGTATATATACATGGATATGATTTTCAGCACTGCGCTTAAAAAATAAGCTATAACTGGCAGCTAATATCTCAACTTGATGATGGTAACCCAAGGGCTGTTGGATTGCTTTTTTGCAATAACCCACCCATGTTTTATTGATAACACCATCAATAGATAAGCCCAATTTGGGCAAAAGAATTTCAGCAGCATAATTACAATAGGCAAGCTTCATGTTTTGGTCGATAAAAAGGACAGGTGTAGGGTTTTCCTCAGGGAATTCGGCAAGCAATGATTCTTTTTCCTCATGATTTTGATGACGGTTTTCAATGAAACGAAGAAAAATACTGGTGCCAATGATGGTGAACAGAATAAGTAAGGCCACGGAAGCTCGGAACAAACTTAAGCGAGAGAAATCTTTTTCTATGGATGCGTTAATAACATCTTTAAGTTGTTGAATTTGTATTTGTATGGCTGCAGTTTGTTTTTTTATGCCTTGAATAATACCAGATAGAGACTTGTTATTTAATGATTTAAGTTGTTGATTTATCTGATGTAAATGTTTTTGAATTGATGTGATATTTTGTTGTGTTTCAGCATTATTTAGGGAATGGCTTAGCCACCTTTCTTTTAATATACCTTGGCGAAGTTTCTTGGTTTCTTGTAAGGCATGATTGATATGCTGCTGAGAAATATCTTGGTTATTCCAACCTTTATCAGAACTTAGGATTGCTGTCATAATATCAAGCTCAATGGTTTGAGTGGAAAGAAAAAGCGTTTTGGTTTTAAAGTGAATGTGTTCTGTGACCAATGATGCATTAAAAATAATCGTGAGAATTAAGGTAAGTGAAGTTGTAGCAAGCACTTGCATGGTGGTGTGAGAAGACATGATGCGAAAAGAAACCTGCTTGATAAAGTTTAATGCTTTCACAACATGACTTCTCCTTTACATGATTATATAACCTTTTCCTGATTACGTTTATTAGCAATGATGATGCCAATCATAAAGATAGAGAACATACTTAAAAACCATGGGTTTTGACTTGTGGGGGCTAAACATGCTTGTGCAGCATTGGTTGTATTCCCATCATCAATATTACTATTTTCTTGTGATATTTTTTGTATTGCCAATACAGCAGGGTCGATAATGATACCATCTGCCATACCATCTTCATCACCTGCGCCACCATCGGTTAGATAAACAATCAAACCTTTACCTGAGTCATCATGAAATACTGTGTTTTCTACGCTGTCTGACCACTGTGTGTTGGGATTAAGTTTGAGCCATGTTGTGCTTTCATCCAAAGTATAGGGTGTGATAATATGTATGGGTGTAGTTTCCCCTTGTTGTAAGGCATGAATTTGAAAAGAAAAGAGGTTGCTTGAGACTTGGTAGGTGGAAGGTTGTTCAATGTTTGCACTTTCAAGCGTGGGCGCTTGTACCTGACGAAGTTCGCCACTGCCTTGTACAATTAAAGCGTAACGACCATGTTGTGACATCCATGTTGCGACACGAGAGGAAAATGCATCATCAATGCCATCATGATTTAAATCAAAGCCTTGTTCTTGGCTATCAGGAATGCCATCACCATCACTGTCAAGGCTGCTATCATGAATATTACCTTCGGTATAGATATAAACTTCTTGCGTGTCTGCTTGGATGCGGCGGGTGAATGCAATGTTTAGTGTATGTGATGAACCTTGAGCAATATGCGGGTCTCTATCCATATGGTTAGGGTCTGTAGATACATTTACGGATGTAGACCATGTACCATCGGCTTGATGTTGTGCGATAAAAATTTCTGAATCAATACCTACGGTTTGTTGCCAAGCTACAGCCCATGTATTGTCTGCAAGTGTAACAAGTGAGGGCTGATGAACCATGTCACCTGCATCGGGTAGTAAGTCGTTAGGTTGTGTTGTCTGACCTGAAATTGTATCAAATGCTTTACTCCACACTTGGCTGTGCGCTTGCATATACCATCCTGTGTATGCTAAAGCTATTTCACTTTGGTTTAAAGCATCTGCATCAAGTTGTATGGCTGCTTCTTGAAAATAAGGTGCTGCGATATGCCCGACAACTGTGTGCGCACTAGACCAAGTTACAGTATCATAGCTATTGCGCGAAAGGATATGCCAAGAATTATGATTACGCTCACTCCAAACAACGCTGATTAAACTTGAATCATGTACTACCAATGATGCATCACCAACCAAACTATGGGGTGCGCTTAAACGAATAGGGGTTGACCAACCTTGTTGATTACCGCGAATGATAAACAATTCACCTTCAACCAACTTATGGTTTGAAGGTGTGGTGGCTAGAATGATAATATCTCCAGCAATTGAACTGCTTACATCAATGATGTTCCAGTTTGCGAGCGGCCATGCAAAGTTTGAAGCAGACCAATTGCTAGAAGATAAAGTGTGGTGAAACAACGTAGGCACTTGTGTTTCACCCCAGCCCAAAACTAAATCTGAGGATGCCAAATACATATGTGTGAATGATGGGTTATTTGATATTTGTGTTGATGTCCAAGTGGCACCATCATGGGAGGAATCCCAAAGAGTAATGCCATTGGCTTGAGGTTTTGCAACTTGAATATGGGTAGAAGAAAGTACTAAGGGTGCTTTGCTTCCTCCATAATGTGGAGTGTTGCTACTTGTATATGCTGAGGGAAGTTTATGTTGTTCCCAGGCTAAGCTTGGGCTAATTAAATATAGGGAAAGCATTAAAGAAGCTAAAATTTTAAATGTAGTATTGAACATCGTCATCTCCTGTTACATTGATTAAGACCGCTCGCGACAGTCATAATAAATGTATCGGTGTGATGTTGGTTTTCTTTGTAGGTTATAGACTTAATTGCATCTAAGGATTTTTCTTAGGTTATTGAAAAATGGTGATTTATGACACCGATGTCAAGAGTATAACTGATTAGGGTTGCCACGTTTCAAAAACCAATGAATACAAAGGAGGAGAATAATGAAAAAAATATTATTTATCATTGCCATGTTCTCAAGTGCTAATGTTGCTTTAGCAGATATTGAGAGTAGGGCGGAAGCAGTGGCTTCAAGTGTGGAAGGAAAACACGACTATCATGCTGAAATGGCGCGTGAGTTGGTATCCATTGCCGAAGAAGAAAAAGGTCAACATGAAGTGTCCGTTGCGAATGCATTTATGTCTGAAGCAGAAAAACATGCAAGTATAGCAGGAGAGAAATAATGAAAAAACTAATATTATTAACAGTTTGTACTTCACTTGCTTCTTGTGCGGGGCATTTACCGTCAACACAAAAAAGTGAACTTTCTGGATTGCATTCAGCTATTCAAAAGATAAAAGGTTCTGGTGGTGAGCAGTGTGCGCCATCCGAGTTGGCGAAAGCTGAAGCAAAAGAACTTCACGCTGCACATGAAATTGATGAACATGGTGGCTATAATATGAGCGAAGCTGATGAGCTTATTGCGAGTGGCATGAAAGCAGTAAAAGCAGCTGAAGCAAAGTGCGCTAAATCAAAGCCAGTGCCCGTTGTTAAACCAAAACCAGTGCCTGTTGCTAAACCAAAACGAGGATATACAGACGCAGAAGTAATTGATTTAAAAGGGATTAATTTTGATAGTAACAAAGCTACGCTGACTGCATCTTCAAAAGACACACTGAACAGTGCGGTTAAAATTTTAAAAGCGCGTCCATCGATTAAAGTTGAAGTTGCTGCTCATACCGATAGCGGTGGTAAGGCATCTTATAATGAATACTTGTCGGGTTTGCGTGCAAACACGGTAAAAGATTATTTAATATCACATGGTATTGATGCATCACGTGTATCAGCAAAAGGTTATGGGGAAGCCTATCCCATTGCAGATAATAAAACGCGCGCAGGAAAAGCTAAAAACCGTCGTGTTGAATTGATTGTGAAATAACTCATATATCTTGGTTTATGCTGGAAAGGCTTGTGCATTATGCGCAAGCCTTTTTTGTTTTTATTCAAGTCCAATTCATTTAGCTTTCGATACTTATGAAGCAAGCCTCCTTTTTCACCCAAGATTATATTAAACATGAGCAAGAAAGCCTTTCTAAAGTATGCCTAGGTCTTGATGTGGAAAATCATCAAAAGAAGATTCTTGAGTTATATAATAAGGGTTGGCAAAAAACATGTGACCATGGTGACTTTAAGCGGTGGGCATCTGCTTTAGAAGCTTTGCCGACTGAAAAAACGCAGACTTTTTCTTATACTGACACGGTTAGTGTGGGCAGTGAATCAGAAACACAATTATCGCAAGATGAAGTTAAACAAGCGTTGCAACAGCTTCGCCCGTGGCGTAAAGGTCCATTTCAAGTCTTTGGTGTGGATATTGATACTGAATGGCGCTCAGATTGGAAATGGAATCGGGTTAGTCCGCATATTTCTTCATTGCAAGG
>CAMZLX010000182.1 GCA_947311795.1 uncultured Zetaproteobacteria bacterium | reverse complement strand
TGCAGCACGAATATGGGTGGCAATCGAAGCCAAGTCCACATTGGCATAGGTGGCAAGTTTTCTATCCACTTCAATATGAATCTCAGGCAAACCTTCACGCAAACCACTTTCAACCGAATGCACGCCATCAATGCTTTCAAGTAATGTTATCAAAGCTTTGCCTGATGCCGCCCTATCTTTATCTGTGCCTGTAATTTCCACCTGCAAGGCGCGTCCAGTTGGCGGGCCACCTTTGAGCATCACATAGTTGATTTCAACGTTAGGAAATTTACCTTCCATACCCGCTTTCACATCATCCAACACTGTGTATGCTGTTATATCACGCTTTGAAAACGAAATTAAAATCACTTTAAGATAACCAAATCTATCGCCAATTTGTTTTAGCGGCTCCTGCTCATTGGCACTATTATCACCCGCAATGCCCACAGTGGTTTCCAAGATGTCTTCAGGCACATGCTTTCGCACTTCTTTGTCCATAGCGAGCAACGTTTTCTTGGTTTCTTCCAAAGATGCGCCCACTGGCAAGGTCACTTGCAAGTAAAACTGGTCTTCTGCACCCGGCGGGAAAAGCTGAAATTTCACCACGCCTGCCAAAGCAATTGAGCCAATAAATGCAGCTACGGTGAGTGCCACAGTTAAATAGCGCAACTTTAATGCCCAGCGCAATAACTTCTCATACATATTGGTCAGCCAAATCAACACTCTACGCTCTTTTGGATGCGCATTTTCTTTGGCGAAATCTGCAACGTGGTTGGGCAGAATAAAAATAGCTTCCACCCAAGAAAAGATGAGTAAAATCACCACAACAACAGGAATGGAATACACAAATTTACCAATAATTCCATCCATAAACATCATGGGTAAAAATGCCACCACTGTAGTCAATACCGTTGCTGTAACAGGACCAAGCAACTCTTGTGTACCTTTAGTTGCAGCCTCGGTGGGCGATAAGCCCTTCTCCATATGGTAGGTCGCATTTTCACCAATAATAATGGCATCATCCACCATCAGTCCGAGCACAATAATAAACCCAAACATAGTCAAAAGATTAAGTGTTGTGCCCATTAAAAATAACACCAACAAACCTGAGAAAAAGATAATCGGTAAACCCCATGCTGTGGTAAACGCAACCGCAGGACGCAAAAACATAAACAAGATAATAAGCACCAGTGCCAAACCAATCGCACCATTGCTGGTTAACACATTCAAACGAATGCGTGTGTTAATCGAAAAATCCATATATGCCCGCACATTCAGCGCTTCTGAATAATGCTCGGGTATGGTGTCCAAATACTTTCGCACCTCATCAACCACAGTAATAATATCAGCATCCACTTGCTTCATCACTGTAAAGTTCATCGCAGTTTCACCCATGGCATCCACATAACGCCTTGGTTTTTCAAGTGTTTGCGTCACTTCAGCTACGTCTGATAAATACAAAGCTTGCCCATATTCATTGGCGCGCAACACCAATTTCCCCGCATCTTCTGCCGAGGTAAATTCACCATTCACCCGAATCGCTTTCAACCCATCTGGCGTATTCAACTGTCCGCCTGGTGCATTGATATTCCATTTGCGGATAAGATTAATCACATCTTCAGTGGACACATGATGCTTTTGCATTTTTTCGGGGATTAGCGTAATCCGAATCTCTTCTTTGCGGTCACCTTTCACATTCACCGAAGACACACCCGGAAGCGCCAACAAATCATCCTCAATTTGATTGGCAATATGTTTAAGTTCCAAATCAGGCAATTCGCCAAAAATAGAAAATGAAATCACTGGTGTTTTATCCGATTTGATTTCTTTCACAAAGGGGTCACGCGGCAAATCATCAGGTAAAATTGCGCGGTTGACTGCCTGTTCTACATCGGAAACAAAGCGCGACCTATCCGAATAATTGGGGTCAATTTGGATAATAATTTCCATGCTACCCGGATACGATGTTGATGTGGTTTTTTTGATACCATCAATACCTTTAAGCTCTCGCTCAATCGGCATGGCTACCAACTGCTCAAGCTCTTGCGGTGAAGCGCCGGGGTATGCCGCACCAATCACCACCAAATCAAAGTTAACGCTTGGAAAAGCCTCGCGCTGAATATTCATCGCAGCGTAAATACCACCCAGCAACAACATGCCAGATAGCATATTGACAAGAAGCCCGCGCCGTACAAAAAATGCAATCATACTGTTCATTGCGTATCCCCTTGTTGACTTGCATTTACGCCTGCATTTACATCTACATTTACACCTGCAACTTGCAGCACTTCAAGCTCACCCATGGCCAAAGCCAGCTGATATTCAGCCACGCCTTTATTCACTTTTTGAATCAAATAACGCAATTCAGCGGCTCTCAAGTCACCTTCAAACTGAATAATGGTTGCCGTGGGTGTGCGCCCTTTTTTATAACGCTCAACTTGCGCACGATATTTTTTCTTCTCTGCCGATACTTGCCTAGCCGATGCTCGCAGTGTGATGTCAGCGCTTTTTAGTGTGTCTATCAGTTTGGATATTTCTGTTTCTAAATCCAAATGCGCTTTTCTGCGTTCAATTTGGATGCTTTGTTTCGCCAGCATTCCTTTCTGAATGGCAGCTTTGTTGCTGCTGTTGCCGAGCACATCACTAAACTCCAAGCTGACACCAATATATCTGTCATTCACAGGGTTAAACCCTTGCGCAAATGCTGAACCTGCTGTGCCATCCAAAGCCCTTGTGCCGACCTGCCCGACCACGTCCAATTGATAGTCTCCAGCCGATTGCGCCATGCTTAAGCGCGATTCCGCCGCCTGATATTGAGCATCCAACACTTGAAACACGGGGCGCACTTGCTCTGCTTTTGCCAACATGTTTGCCACGGATTCAAGCTCAACCTTGGGTGAGACAAATGTAACCGACAAGGGTGTTTCTGCATCTTGATACATCAAACGATTCAATGCTGTTTGCGCTGATTTTTTCGCGGCAATGGCTTGCGCCAATTGCAATTTTCGCCCTGCCACCAACGCTTCTGTTTGGTATCTATCTTCTTTTTCGACCAAACCAAAACTTTCTCGTTTCTTTTGATTGTTTAACAATTGCTTCGCCCGCAACACTGCATCTTCAGCGAGTTTGACCGACAAATCATTCAACACAAACTGGGCATACAAAGCTATGGCGCGTGAAGCAATCTGCTCTTTAACCAAAGCAAGCCTCAACGCTGCTGCTTTTTCTTCTGCCTCACCTGCTTCTTTTTGATA
>CAMZLX010000181.1 GCA_947311795.1 uncultured Zetaproteobacteria bacterium | reverse complement strand
GCAAGCCCCGTTTACCAACGCCCAAATTATCTGTCCTGCTAATTTGTGGTTCGTTTCTTTTCTGAAAAAGAAATGAACGAAAAATATTACCTTATATGTTCAGTTCCATAAGAAGAAAAACTAAACATCAACTTGCTTGCAACTCTTTCAAACGCGCCAACACATTAGCAACATGCTCTTTCACGCGCACCTTGCGCCAAGCTTCCACCACCACGCCTTCAGGGTTGATGATAAAGGTTGAACGCTCGATACCCATATATTTTTTACCATAATTCATCTTTTCTTGAATCACATCAAAGGCCTTGCAAAAGGCTTCATCACCATCAGAAATCAAAGGAAAGTTAAGGCTTTGTTTTTCAGTGAAACCCGCATGAGATTTGATTGAATCGCGGCTCACACCCACAATCTCTGCATTTGCCGCGCTAAAGTCGGGCAATGCATCGCGAAATTCGCATGATTCTGTGGTGCAACCTGATGTATTGTCTTTGGGATAAAAATACACAATCACCCATTTTCCTAAACTATCCGCCAACTTATACTTGGCTTCAGGATACACATCCACTTGCAAATCAAGCAGCGCTTTTTCACCTACATTTATTGTATAATCCGTCATTATTTCACCTCGAACCGTTTTTTGCGTAGTCTTACGCACCAAACCGTAACCCAAGGACAAACAAAATGCAGCAACAGACCATTCAGATTCAACCCAAATCGGTATTCTTAGCCCAACCGCGTGGCTTTTGCGCAGGTGTTGAGCGCGCCATTGAGATTGTAGAACGCTCCATTGAAGTCTTTGGTGCGCCCGTTTATGTGCGCCATGAGATTGTGCATAACAAACATGTGGTGGACTGCTTAAAAGATAAGGGTGCGGTGTTTATTGAAGAAGTTGAAGATGCGCCCGATGGTGCTGTGCTTATCTTTTCTGCACATGGCGTGAGCAAAAAAGTGCAAGAAGATGGCAAACAGCGCGGGCTTAGGGTCATGGATGCAACGTGCCCGCTGGTGACTAAAGTGCATTTGGAATTATTGCGCCACTATGCCAATGGCGACCAAATCATATTGATTGGTCACGCAGGACACCCCGAAGTGGAAGGCACCATGGGGCAAGCACCCGAAGGTGCAGTGCTTTTGGTATCCGAGCCTGAAGATGTGGCAACGTTGCAAGTGAAAAATGAAACCAAACTTGCCTTTGTGACGCAAACGACATTAAGCGTGGACGACACCAAGGATGTGATTGAAGCCCTTCAAGCCCGCTTTCCCAAAATTCAAAGCCCTAAGAAAGAAGATATTTGTTATGCCACCAGCAATCGGCAAATGGCGGTGAAAGATTTAGCCAAAGTGTCCGACTTGATTTTGGTGGTCGGTTCACCCAACTCATCCAATAGCAACCGCTTAAAAGAAGTCGCTGAAAAAGAAGGGTGCGCGGCATATTTGATTGAAAATGCAAACGCGATTACGTCTGATATGCTCAAAGGCAAAGCCAATATTGGTGTCACGGCTGGCGCATCTGCACCTGAAGTCTTGATTCAAGAAGTGATTGATTTGCTTTCTGGGCATGATAAAAACATCGTCAGCACCCGAGAAACCGTCAAAGAAGATGTGCATTTTAGTATTCCAAGAGAGTTGAAGGTATAAATCATGAATCAAGTAGCGATGAAACAAGCAGAGATTAACTTAACCCCCGCAGCGGTTTCTCAATTTGAGAAGAAACTAACCGAGGCTGGCAAACAAGCTGTGCGTCTATCTTTGCGCGAAGCGGGTTGCTCGGGTTTGGAGTATGTGCTTGATTTTGAAGATGCGGCAAGCGAAGGCGATTTGGCAGCCGAGTTTGATGGTTTAACCATTTATATCGCGGAACAGTTTTATGATGAAGCCATCAAAGGTTTAGAGATTGATTATCAAGAAGATATGCTTTCATCATCGTTTGTCTTCAACAACCCCAATAAAAAGGGCGAATGCGGCTGCGGGAAATCTTTTACCGCCTAAAATCATTCACAGCTCCTAGAATCATACTGTTCAAATACAACCTTTCGATTTTCCGAACTTAATTTATAAATGGTATTCGATGTACCTGCTGCGTAATGGCTGCCAACTGCATAGACATGTTTATCAATGACCCAAGCTGCGCCAATTGGGGTTTCGTAACTAATACTTTTCCAGTCCATATCTGCTAAAGACATATGACTTTCTAGCAATTCAAGCTGTTTATGATTTTCACTAACCCAAGCATTATAATATGTATGAAAAAACGAATCTTTATATGTGAGTTCTATTAAAACTTGAAACAAAGCTGAACCATCCAACATTTTAACTTTACTGACCTGTTGTTGACTTTGTTGACGAAATTTTTGTCTATCTTCCTTTGCCCAAACATATTGAGGGCTAAACCTTCTATCTTGCAAAAAGTCTGGGTTATATTTCTTCATTTTCTCTATCAAGTCAGAAAAAACAGCCTCTTCCTTCCTGTTCATGTCCGTGACAATTAGCGGCTTTAAACGCTCATGTGCATCATAATTCATCCGATGAACAGAAAGACTTTGAACACCCCAGGATGCAATATAATCAACAACTTTAGGTTGCTCCACCTCATCCAAATAAGATGTGGCAGGGTCATAGGGCTGCTTGCCTTGCACAACCAAGCTATACCATATATCACACTCACTAGCTAACTGGGCTATCCTATCAATCACATATTCCTTCTTGTGTTTTAAAGAAACCCATGTTCTCGGAAACCATGACACCTGAGTTTTTGTGTTTGTATCAGACTGTTTAAAACTTAAGCCCTTGATTGCCAGCATCTCTGACCCATCTGGAAAGTCGGGTAATGGAACATGAGGCAAATCTTTATCTGCAAAATGCGATTTTACCCACTGGTTCATATCAACTTTTTTCCACTTACCATTACTATACTCAGCTTGTATATCAAGTGTTCCATCTGAGTACAACAAAGCGACCCACTTAGGTTCTTGCCCATCATAATTAGGAACTCTCAAAATTGATGAAGGCTTATGTCTATTTAATATCTTGGTTACTTTTAATTTTGAATCCCTATCCCCTCTTTGCGCACCGATTTGATAAAACTGAAGTGCTTTGTCTATATCAACAGTAACTCCAGCCTTACCTTTTTCATAAATAAGCCCTAATGCATAAGGGGCATATAAAGAATAACTTTCTTTCTGCTGTAATAAGTGCATATACCAAGCAATAGCTTCATCCCCATTTTGCGGAACACCCAAACCTTTAAGGTATGCTTTCCCTAAAAAGTACTGTAATGATGCATTTCCTTCTTCCGCTTCTTTTTTTACCCATGCGAATACTTTGGGCATGTCCGATATACACGAACACCCCTCCAACAGTTGCACTAATCTAAGCTCATTTTCTACCCCCATCTTATTGGCTTGCATGTAAGCTTGAACTGCTTCACGGATTTCTTCATCTGTCCTATTAGGCTTTAATGCAAGCAGCCACCCTAATGTATCATAACCTTGAGCCGTTTTCGATTTCGCCGCTTCCCTTGCCCACTTTTCAGCCAAACTTAAATCTCTCCAACCGTAACCATTATGGACATAAATACGCACCAGCTCTATTTGAGCATCAATATCCCCCTCTTTTGCCTGCTTTTCACATGCTCTAACCCGTTCTTTTAGTAGATGTGGGTTAGTTTGTGTTTCTTGACCAATCAAATTGCAATAGTTATTAAATGTGAATGCAAAAGCCGTATCAGTCATAACTACCACTAGGGTCAAAAATACTATTACCTTCATCATATGAAACATCAAAACCTCCTTTAAAACGAACTACCCAATCTAAAATACGCTTGATTGCCGCCAAGCGTATCATCCAAACCTTTGGCAAGCCCAAGTTGCGCACGCACTTTAAGGTTATAAAAGAGAATGAAATCACCACCCATTTCTGCACCTATGCCTGTATAGGTTTTGGCTGTGCTTAGGTCATTTCCTGCTCGCCCAACATCTACAAACACCTGCCCAAAAAATTTGTCGATACCAATCGGTGGCGACATCAGACCTTTTTCAATACGTGTGATGGGAAAACGATATTCTGCGGATGTTAACACCATGTTTTGACCTGACAGTGCGGCATCGGCATAACCTCTTAAATTGTAACCCCGCTGATTCAGTGTGGCACTCGCAGTTAACGGGTCTAAAAGATTAGGAATCAATGTGCCATTGCTAAACCCACCCAAAGTAAAAGGGCGCGCGTTATTATCGCCTTTGCCTAAATCCAAACGTAAACCCAACACCTGTTCACTGCCCCAATCAAAGAAATGTCGGGCAGATAATTTACTAACATTTCCTGTGTATGTGCCGCCCAATCCTTTGCCCGATTCAACTTGGAATGTCACGATTGAACCAGTGGATGCGCTACTCACACCCCTTGGGTAAGTCAGCCTAGAATCATACACCAGCGCAGCACCAGCAAGCGAATCTTGAAAGCTTGCTGCGCCTGTTAACGTGTATAAAGGTGACAACCAAGCCAGCTCATCACGTCTGTGATTCAACGCCAAATGCGCTGTCCACCGCGATTGCTGCTTCAACCACGGAAAAACAAGCTCAGCATTCAAGCTTTGTTGTTCAACAAGGGAAATAAGTTTTCCACTTTTATCAAAACTTGGGGTTTGCATCTTTTGCGCATGGATTCTAAGCAAAGGTTGCCAAGCATCATACACATAGTTCAGGTTAAACACAGGCGAGGAAGACACCGACTGATAACCCGCATACAAGGTGTAACCATGTCGATTCAACACATCCGTACCAAAGACGGTTGCGCCCAACTCCACACCTTGATTGGTCATCAGAAATGATGGTAACCATGATGTTGGCATGGCGCTATCCCATGCGGAATATGACACGGGATTACTGATGCTGATGTCCTGCTCGGGAAATTGCGGGTAAGGAAATATTGTGGCGGTTTTTGTCAAAGACACCGCTTGGTGCAATGGTTGATTGAATTGATACACATCAAAACCTTGGGCATGATAATCAATGCTAAACAACTGCCCCTTTTTGTTGATAAAGGGCGCAAATGAACCACCCAACACTTGGGTCAACTGGTTCACTTTGCCTGAGGTTTGGTGCTCAAAAATATTATACACGCCCTCATGTTCAGCGGCATACACAATATCATGGCTATCACCGACAAACCGCGCATCGGTTTCCACCAACATATCATTGGTGATTTTAGTCCATGATTGTTTGCTCACATCAAATGTTTCAACATCCCAGCCTGAATCTTTACGCCAAACCGATGATAACAATAGCTGCCCATCTGCCGACCAATCCAAACCCGACAATGTCTCATCATTTACACCCTGCCACAACACTTGCAGCAACTCACCATCAGCATCCAACAGATGAATCGCATGTTGCCCGCGATAGTTTTTCACCGCCGCGATTTGTGAGCCATCAGCCGACCATGTAGCAAAGATATAACGCTGGCAGTGGGTCAGTTGTTCGCTATGTCCATCTGCATCAACCCTATAAATATCATAGTAACGGTTGGCATTATCACATATATCGGGTTGCACCATGAGTAGCCCTGCCTGCTCATGCCAATCCAGCTTCGCCCCTCCATTAAGCTCCAACAGTGTGCTGGTTTCGCCTTGATAGCTTTGCTTGAGTTTT
>CAMZLX010000180.1 GCA_947311795.1 uncultured Zetaproteobacteria bacterium | reverse complement strand
TTTAGCCATTTGTTACCACGTATCTTAGATATTATTTATGAAATCAATGCCCGTTTCCTCCAAGAGCTCGCCAAAAAATATCCAGGTGATGTAGCGCGTCAACGCCGTATGTCCATCATCGAAGAGGGTGATGAACAGCAAGTGCGCATGGCATATTTGGCGATTGTCGGCAGCTTTTCTATCAATGGTGTGGCGCAGTTGCATTCAGACCTGCTTGTTGAAGGTTTGTTTGCTGACTTTTATGACTTATGGCCTGAGAAGTTTAATAACAAGACCAATGGAGTGACGCAACGTCGTTGGATGGCATGGTGCAACCCATCATTGACCCAGTTGATTAATAAAAACATTGGTGATGGCTGGATTACACAGCTTGATGAGCTTCGCAAACTTGCACCTTTGGCAGATAAAGAGTCATTCCGCAAACAATGGGCAACATGTAAGCGTGAAAACAAAAAAACCTTGGCTGCGATTGTAAAAGAAGAGTGTGGGGTAACATTTAATCCTGACGCTATGTTTGATATTCAAGTTAAACGTATCCATGAATACAAACGCCAACTCTTGAATGTCTTACACGTCATTCACTTGTATGACCGCATCAAACGCGGTGATACAGATAATTGGACAAACCGTTGTGTATTGATTGGTGGTAAAGCAGCACCAGGTTATTACATGGCGAAGAAAATCATCAAATTGGTAAACAGTGTTGCTGAAGTGGTCAACAATGACCCCGATGTTGGTGATAAACTTAAAATCGTATTCTTCCCCAACTACCGTGTATCTGCCATGGAAAAAATCGCACCAGCAGCCGATTTATCAGAACAAATTTCCACTGCGGGTAAAGAAGCATCCGGCACAGGCAATATGAAGTTTATGATGAATGGTGCGTTGACCATTGGCACATTGGATGGCGCAAATATTGAAATTCGTGAAGAAGTTGGCGATGAAAACTTCTTCTTGTTTGGTTTAACTGCTGAAGAAGTAGAGCAAACACGTGGTAACTACAACCCGAATGCGATTATTGAAGCTGATGAAGATTTTAAACGTGTGATGAATTTGTTGCAAAGCGGCCATTTTAATCAGTTTTCTTTGGGTTTATTTGATGATGTGATTAACTCGGTTCGCTGCGCAAATGACCCATGGTTAACGGCTGCAGATTTCCGCTCTTTTGTTGATGCGCAACAAGAAGCAGCAAATGCGTATCAAGACAAAACAAAATGGCTGAAAATGAGTATTTATAACACGGCATTCAGTGGAAAATTCTCTACCGACCGCACTATGCAAGATTATAACCGCGACATTTGGGGTTTAACGCCAGTTACACCTAAAACCTAAGTTATTTTGATGCGTTGATTGTTCTTATCCCATATTTTGGGATAGTGCTATCGGCAGTTAATAGCTCTAAACCTTCGGCTTGTGTTTGAGCAATCAACATCCTATCAAAAGGGTCGCGATGTATGTCTTGTAGAGCCCCTGCTTGTTCACCATGAAAGAGTGTGATGGACAACTTGGAAAACCCCTCATCTTCGATAATTGCATCCATGTTATCAGGGGCAGTTAAAAGCCCCTTCTTTTTTTTGATGGCAATTTCCCAAGTGGTTACGGCACTGACCAAGACTTCATTTCTGGCATCGCTAATGAGTGCTTTCGCAGCTTTGCCTAATGCTTTATCGTCAGCAAGCCACCAAAGTAAAGTATGCGTGTCCAACAAGATACGTTTCACGATAAACCTTCAAAATCTTCAATCACATCCAAGGGTGTTTCATCAAAGTTGTCTGCAAGTTTTATTTTTCCTTTGTAATGACCAGCAACACGTTTTTTCTGCGGCTGATGTGGCAACAAATCCAGGTATGGTTTTCCTGATTTTGCAATGACCACTTTGTCACCAGCCCAAACCTTTTCTGCCAAGTGTGAAAGCTTGGTTTTGGCTTCGTGCATATTAATTTGAATGGTTGCCATATGACACCTCTTATTAGCTAGACTTAGCTAAGTTTAATGAGAGGTGGATGCAAATGCAAGTATGTCACCACGAACCTTGATGTCTGAAGCCATTAAAATCGAATTCATAATTTGCTTATCTAAGGGGCTTCTAGCCCCTTAGAATTTTCAAGATCATGTAATACATATTTGTATTTATGCCAAATAAGTCGTTTGGGAATAATGCTTGTTTCTTTCGTAAGCTGCATCACTGTTGGAAAGTACACTTCTGGACAGTTGTCACCCAAAACTATGCCTTCAATTGATTTAGAAATGTCCAAGTAAGCACTTTCATTTTCGATAGTATCAATGTCCATTTCTAATCGAAGCACCCTAAACTCACTTTCATCTCGGTAGTCCTCCTGTTTAGTGAAAAAGAACTGGTGTTTGTTTTCAAGCAGGAAATTAAGAGCGATGTTTTCAGGTGTTTTTTTCAGAAAATCATGCTGATCTACCTTTAATATTGGGTTGCTTTTCCGCGTAGGGTCTTGGTAATCAATGTTTGAATAATGAAATGCTTCTGAAGATAGCAAAGACTCTATCAGCTTTTTCTTTGAGAAGACCAGACATGCACCTGTATGGTTGACTCCGTATTGAGACCACATGCGAGACTTTAACAGCCCAGAACTTTTAATCTTATTATCGATGATTGTATTGGTGCAAAATGATAAGAACTTAGACTTCTTATGTAACAGATCTTCTAAATAGTCTAAAGCATCCCGTGTTCCCGATGAACTTCGGTCCCATCCCCAGCCAACCGCACCAATGAATTTCGGTCTGTATTCTTGAGGGTCATTCGTGCCCGTAAATTCACCAAACTTAAGCTTTTTTTGAGGAAGTATTTTTTCAAATAGTGTTTCTTTAGAAGTATAATGAAATATTGCATCCTCTGACTCAATAAATTCGATGAAGGAGTCATAACTATTAGAGTTAAGAAGCATGGCTTACAATGACTAGTGATGCTGCACCCAGAATGCCAGCGTTATCTTGTAAAGTTGATGGGGCAACGCTAATTTTGCCTTGAAGCGGTGGGATGAGGTTTTTATTGAGTGAAGTCATGATATTGGGGTGAAGTATATCCCATGCGCCGATTAAACCGCCGCTGATGGTCACAGTGCGGATGTCCAAAAGTGTGATGGCTAGGGCAATAGCAGTACCCAAATACATACCTGCGTTCTCAAAAATACCCGCAGCTTGTTGATTACCATTTACGGCACGTTGATAAATGTCTTTGGGCGATGTGCTGATGCCTGCAAGTTCATTGTATCGGGTACTGATTGCCGTGGCAGAGGCATAAGCTTCAACGCAACCACGATTGCCGCAGCCGCATAGCCTTGATTCATTGTCATGCTCAACCTTGAGGTGACCAAACTCCATCGCCATACCACTTTCGCCTATATATGGCGTGTTGTTCAGTATCAAACCACCGCCAATGCCTGTGCCTAACGTGATGTGCAATAGGTTGGCATGACCTTGCCCTGCACCAAAGGTTTGTTCGCCGATGGCTGCGCATAAGGCATCATTTTGCGCTGTTACGGGCATGGAAAGTCGCTCGGATAGTTTCGTTGCCAGTGCGAAATTGGAGAGTTGCGGAATATTTGGGGACGCTGCCAGCACACCTGAATTGCTAATAAAAAAACCAGGGAATCCAATACCTAAACCTTGGATGTCTTCTTGAGAAAGTTGCTGCATGGCTTGTTCAATGGTCAATAAAATATGCTGCTCTGCTTCCAGCTTAGACATATCTTGTAAGGTGCTAAAGTCCGCTTGATGGTGGACTTCTTCAAGGATTAAACCCTCAGAAATGCGTGCCAGCCGAATATTGGTGCCGCCAATATCCGCAGCAATCACCACTTTGGCTTCAGTCATCAACTAAACCTGTGTATAACTTCACATAAGCTTCAGCCGATGCTTGCCATGATGAATCTCGTTTGAGCGCACGTGTACGAATGCGAGACCATGTGCTCGGTTTCTTGTAAACAGCAACAGCTTGCTCAACTGCATTATCAAAGGCTTGGGCTGAGGCATCTTCAAAATGAAAGCCTGTGCTTTGTTTGGTATCTTGATTGTAGTCGGTTACCGTGTCTTTCAAGCCACCTGTTGCGCGCACCACGGGAACATTGCCATAACGCATTGCCATAAGCTGACCCAAACCACAGGGCTCAAAGCGTGATGGCATGAGAAACATATCACCTGCCGCATAAATTTGGCGGGCAAGGGTTTCGCTAAAACCACGGAAGAAATACATCTGTGTTGGATTAGCTTTTGCCAATGCTGTTAAGGCTTGTTCATCATTGGCATCACCTGAACCAAGAATGGCAAGCTGATAACCACGGTCTAACCATGTTTGGATGTTAGCCAGTATCAAATCAATGCCTTTTTGTTCCGCAAGGCGTGAAATCAAGGTTAAAAGTGGCACTTTGGCATCTACTTTTAAGCCTGTTTGCTGTTGCAATGCCTTTTTACATTTAGCTTTACCCGCAATCTTTCCAACACCAAACTTACTGTTGATAGCAGTATCTGTGAGCGGATTCCAAGCATCCAAGTCTAGTCCATTGACGATACCCGAAAGTTTGCCGGCATGGTGCTGTAAAAAACCTTCAAGTGCACAACCGTATTCAGGGGTGAGTATTTCTTCTGCATAGGTTGGGCTGACGGTTGTTATCATGTCACTGGAAGCAATGCCTGCCTTCATGCAGTTGATTTGCTCATAAAACTCAAAGCCTTCTTGATGAAAGTGGTGGGTGGGCAAACCCAAGCGATGAATCCACTCGGACGGAAACACACCCTGATAGGCAAGGTTATGAATCGTATAAACCACTTTGGCATGGATAAGGTTGGGGTGGTGCATGTATTGTGTTTTTTTAAGCAAAGGCACCATACCTGTTTGCCAATCATGGCAGTGAATAATGTCCACTGGTTTATCCATTTTAGCCATCGCTTCTAGGGCAACACGGTCAAACAAGGTGTAGCGCAGCAAGTTATCCTCATATGCGCCACCTGCAGGGCCATACAAACCCTCACGGTCAAACAAGTCATCTTGCTCCACCAGGATAAACCTAAGTTTATCCACCACTGCCTCATGCAGTAGACACTGGCGTTGCAAACCATCTACCCACATTTCAATGCTGGTATTAAGAGGCATAGTTTTAATGTTATTCTTGGTTAAATCTTGGCGGTAAAAAGGTAAAATCACTGTCACCTCATGCCCCAAGCCTTGGAGCGCTAAAGGCAGGGAACCAACAACATCGGCAAGCCCCCCAGTTTTTGCGAGTGGTGTAGCCTCGGATGCGATAAATACGATATTCAGTTGTGCCATGTATGCCTCCAGCCGTAGAACAAACGCACTTTAGCAGATAAATTAAAATGTATCTTCTATCGGTTATTCAAAAAGGCAAGACTATAAAAACATTAGCCTTTCTCTGAGTTTTAAGCTACGTTATCCATGTTACAAAGGTTTCTTGGAGGCGACTAAATGTCAAAATTAACAGACATGGCAAGTTGGAAAGCATTGGAAGCACATGCTGCAGAAATGAAAAAAGTACATATGCGTGATTTATTTGCTCAAGACCCCGACCGCTTTGATAAATATTCTATCAAACTTAATGACATCCTTGTCGATTACTCCAAAAACTTGATGACCAAAGAAACCATAACCAAGCTTATGGATTTGGCGCGTGAGCGTGATTTACCAGCTTGTATTGAACGTTTATTTGATGCGAAGAAGGTCAACCACACTGAAAACCGTTTGGTTTTGCACACTGCTCTGCGTAATCGCTCCAATCGCCCCATGGTTGTGGATGGTGAAGATGTGATGCCTGATATTAATCGTGTACTTGGGCGTATGCGTAAGCTTGTGGACACTGTGCGCTCTGGAGAATGGTTGGGTAGCACAGGCAAACCGATTACTGATATTGTAAACATTGGCATTGGCGGTTCAGATTTAGGCCCTGTGATGATGACTGAAGCCCTCAAACCTTATGGTCGCGCTGGTGGTCTTCATGTTCACTTTATTTCCAATGTCGATGGCACACATGCGGTTGAAGTATTGCGTCATTTACATCGAGAAACCACCCTGTTTGTCATCGCATCCAAAACATTCACCACCCAAGAAACCATGACCAATGCTAGAACTGCTAGGGACTGGTTCCTCACCCGTGGCGGCACATTACAAGCGGTGTCCAAGCACTTTATTGCCGTGTCTGCCAACACCAAAGCAGCAACCAACTTCGGCATTGACCCTGAAAACATCTTTGAATTTTGGGATTGGGTGGGTGGTCGCTATTCCTTATGGAGTGCGGTGGGTTTATCCACGGCTTTGTATATAGGCATGGATAATTTTGAGGCATTGCTGGAAGGCGCACATGAAATGGATGAACATTTCAGAACCGCCTCCTTAGAAGAAAACATTCCGGTGATTCTCGCCATGCTTGGCGTGTGGTATAACAACTTTTTTGATGCTGACTCACATGCCTTATTGCCTTATGACCAATACATGCATCGCTTTTCTGCTTATGTACAACAGTTGGATATGGAAAGTAATGGTAAACAAGTCACCGTGGATGGTGAGAAGGTTGATTATTCTACGGGTCCTATCATTTGGGGGGAGCCAGGCACGAATGGGCAACATGCATTTTACCAGTTGATTCATCAAGGCACCAAACTTGTACCATGCGATTTTATTGCACCCATTGAAACCAAAAACCCTGTCGGCAGACATCACCCCATTTTGCTCACCCACTTCTTTGCTCAAGCTGAAGCATTGATGTTGGGTAAAACTGAAGAAGAAGTGCGCCAAGATTTGGCAGGCAAATCAGAAGAAGAAATTGAAAAGCTTTTGCCGCATATGGTGTTTGAAGGTAATCGCCCAACCAACTCCATTTTATTCCAAATGCTTACCCCCAAAACATTGGGCAGCTTGATTGCCATGTATGAACAAAAAGTGTTTGTCCAAGCTGAAATCTGGGGCTTAAATGCCTACGACCAGTGGGGTGTTGAGCTGGGCAAAGTGTTGGCGAAGAAAATTCTCGCTGAATTGGATGATTATGATGAAGTCACCAGCCATGATTCATCCACCAATGGTTTGTTGAACTACTATAAAGATAACCGGAAAGAGTGACTGCAATATAACTAAGAAGGCAAACTGATAGTTGAAGAGGTATTTATGAAGTTAATTATAATATTGTTCTTTTCCTTATGTTACGCCTCAAGTGTATTTGCAGAAAACTTGTGGTTAGGTTTGCGTTTGCCAAACGGAGTTATAATCCCCTTTGCGCATTATCAGGGTGGTGATTGGCGAGAAATTTGGAATCCGCCACGAGTTTGGGCAAATGATTCTTACTATCATGAGCATCATTTACCTCTACCTGAGATGGATAGAAATACAGAAATGCTTGCGGTGGAAAAAACAGCAAGTTTAGAAAATTTGCCTGCTGATTGGATTGAGGGTCAAAAGATTCCTCTGCGTTGGTATGATATCCTTTCAGGAAAGGAGTACTTAGTTAATAAATTAATGCAGTATGATATGAACTGTGATGTTAGCTGGGGGTTATCAAGCCACGGGCTATCTAAAGGAAAGGACGCCTCCTCTAGGTTAACATCAGCATATGTAACATCTAAGCCCATGTACTCATCGCCTTTCCATAAACTGGATATGGATAGTCAGGCAGAAAAAAACATTCGTACTAAACTTTTAACCCAAGCAGTAAACATAGAAAACAAAAACCTAAGCATATATAAATCACCTGAACAATGTACAAAACTTCATAATCAAAAGCATATTGAATATGCTAAATTAGGTAATAATTATGTTTGGCCAGCAAAGTATGAAAAGAGCCTGGCTTCTGCTTGCCAAGAACTTCGGGAAAGAAAAGTAAGAGTCCCTTCATCTTTGGATCATGTCCAGATTGAACAGGCAAGGCTTAGCGATGATATATATCTCTATCATGCAACGGCATCAATGTATTTCCCTAGTATAAACGTAGCTCTTAGCATTGTTCGTCTCGATAGTTGGTTTTTAGGCGAGAACAACAATATTTATGATATTCAAGGCTGTGGAGAATCTCTTAATTGCACATGTGCCAAAGGTAGCTATCGGTCTTTCCCCAAAGTTGTGTTTGAATTTCAGGGGCACCAGTTTGTTCTTGATGAACAATCATGTTATTTTGGTGGTAATAAAATATACGAGCTAATTGATGGGAAAATGGAAGATATATTCTCAAAAAGCTGGGGAGGTTGTTAAGTTTTCTACTCGCGATGATGAGCCTGGTTGAGTTGATGACTTTTCTGCCAACATGTGTGGTCAGGTGCAGGTATAGTATCCAACCGCCACGACCAATTTCCATCCAAAGTTCCTGGAGTATTAAACTTGGCTTCTGTGCCGAGTTCCAAAATATCTTGCATGGGAATCACAGCCAACTTTGCAGGTGATGCAAGGGCTGCTTCAATTAAAACCCACGGCATATCTTCAGCTTTGGCATCAAGTACGTTCAAGGCATGATTTTGCACATGTTTTTCGCTGCTTTCAAACCAACCCATGGTGGTATCGTT
>CAMZLX010000179.1 GCA_947311795.1 uncultured Zetaproteobacteria bacterium | reverse complement strand
TTCATACTGCAAACCACTATCAGTGACTTTAATACCATCTTTTTTTGCATTTTCAGCCAAAAAAGCTTCACCTTTGGCTTTATTCTCTTCAGCAGAAGCTTGGCGCTCTTTCATTTGTGCTTCTTGTTTTTTGCGGAAGAATGTTTGCTTGATATTGGCTGCCACTTCCTCTTCCAGCTTGGGTGTAGCCCCACTCAACACATCTTCAATCGCTGCTGAGAATGCTTCAGCATCCACATTTGCATCAAGATTTTTTAATGATTTACCAACATCCAAACCCATAGCATAACTTAATCTTTGCGTATCTGTATCCAAAGATAACTCTTTATCCATGGCTTTCTCACTGCCTTGATTACATGCGGTTAGACCTACCACAGCTAAACTTAATACCATCAACTTTATCTTCATTCTTTTCTCTCCTTTTTAAAACTTATTCCCACTCAATCGTTGCAGGTGGTTTACCCGACACATCATAAACCACGCGATTGATACCGCGAACTTCATTGATAATGCGGTTGGATACTTTGCCCAACAAATCATATGGCAACTCTGCCCAGTGTGCCGTCATAAAATCTTGTGTCACCACTGCGCGCAGTGATACAACCCACTCATAAGTACGCCCATCACCCATCACACCTACCGATTTCACAGGTAAAAATACCACAAAGGCTTGCGATGTTTTGTCATACCAGCCCGATGCACGCAATTCTTCAATAAAAATTGCATCCGCGCCACGCAATAAATCCGCATATTCTTTTTTCACTTCACCCAAAATGCGAACACCCAAACCAGGACCTGGGAATGGATGACGATAAACCATCTCACGCGGCAAACCTAAAGCCACACCCAATTCACGCACTTCATCTTTAAACAATTCACGAAGCGGCTCAAGTAATTTCAAATGCAAAGTATCAGGTAAGCCTCCTACATTATGGTGACTTTTGATGGTGTGCGCTTTTTTGGTTTTAGAGCCTGCTGATTCAATCACATCAGGATAAATCGTGCCTTGCGCCAACCATTTGGCATTGGGTAAACGCTCTGCTTCATCTTGAAACACATGCACAAATTCGCGACCAATAATTTTACGCTTTTCTTCAGGGTCAGACACACCCGCCAAAGCATTAAGGAACACATCTTCAGCATCCACGCGGTCAACTTTGACACCTAAATTACCTGCAAACATCTCCATCACTTGTTCGCCTTCATTCAAGCGTAGCAAGCCGTTGTCTACGAAGATACAAGTCAATTGGTCGCCAATTGCGCGTTGTAACAATGCAGCAGCCACCGACGAATCCACACCACCTGAAAGACCAAGAATGACTTCTTCATCACCCACTTGCGCTTTGATTTTTGCGACAGCTTCATCGATATAATGCGGCATATTCCAATCCCGCGTACAGCCACAAATCTCATGCACAAAGCGTGATAAAATTGCTGTGCCTTGGTGGGTATGGGTCACTTCAGGGTGAAATTGCAAAGCATAAAAGTGACGCTTTTCATCTGCCATACCTGCAATCGGCGTGGCATCATTGGAACAAATGACTTTGAAACCATCAGGAAGTGCTGTGACTTTATCACCATGGCTCATCCAAACATCAAGTTTACCACCTGCTTTATCTTCAATGCCTTTGAGTAAACTTGAATCGCCTGAGGTGATAAGCTCTGCATAACCAAATTCACGCGTTGCACCTGCTTCAACCTTACCACCCAATTGCGCCGCCATAGTTTGCATGCCAAAACAAATACCAAGCACAGGCACACCCATTTCAAACACACAGGCTGGCGCTTCAAACGTGTCTTCATCATTCACTGAGTTGGGTCCACCCGAAAGAATAATACCTGACGGCTTGAAAGCTTTGATGGCAGCCTCATCCATATCCCACGGATGAATTTCACTAAACACTTCTGCCTCACGCACGCGGCGTGCAATCAATTGTGTATATTGAGAGCCAAAGTCTAAAATCAGAATTTTTTCTTTATGTTCACTCACAGAATCAAGACTCCATTCTATAGTTGGGTGCTTCTTTGGTGATGGTTACATCATGCACATGCGATTCACGCAAACCCGCACCTGTAATGCGCACAAACTTGGCTTTTTTGTGCATATCTTCAATGGTTGCTGCACCCACATAACCCATAGATGCGCGCAATCCACCCACCAATTGATGCAATGTATCACCAATCGGACCTTTGTATGCCACACGCCCTTCAATACCTTCAGGCACAAGTTTCATGGCTTCATCCACATCACCTTGGAAATAGCGGTCTTTACTGCCCAATTCCATCGCGCCAATCGAACCCATACCACGGTAAGATTTATAAGTTCGCCCTTGGAACAAAATCTTTTCACCCGGTGCTTCATCTGTGCCTGCAAACATGGAACCAAACATACAAGTTGATGCCCCTGCTGCGATGGCTTTGGCAAAATCACCCGAAAACTTAATGCCACCATCACCAATCACAGGCACACCTGCATCCGCTGCCATATTGGCACATGCCATAATCGCAGAGAGTTGAGGCACACCCACACCCGCTACCATGCGTGTGGTACAAATTGAACCCGGACCAATACCCACTTTCACTGCATCAGCTCCCGCATCAATCAATGCTTTGGTGGCTTCTGCTGTGGCGATGTTGCCGCCAATGATTTGCACATCATCGCCATATTGTTTTTTCAAATCTGCAATTTGTTGAATCACACCTTGCGAATGCCCGTGTGCTGTATCCACAATCACCGCATCCACACCCGCTTCATGCAATGCTTCAAAACGCGCCACTTCTTTTTCGCCAACACCCATAGCAGCAGCAGTCAAAAGCCTACCCAAGTCATCACGCACAGCATTGGGATGCTCGGATGCTTTTTCAATATCACGAACCGTCATCATGCCGCATAATTCGCCTGCTTTATTTATCATAGGTAGCTTTTCAATGCGATGTTCACGAAACAGTTCTTTGCACTTTTTAATGCTCGTACCTGATGTGATGGTGATAAGCTTCTCGCGTGGCGTCATCATGTCGGATACATGTTTGCGCGTATCATTTTCAAAACGAATATCACGGTTGGTAATAATCCCACTCAGCTTTCCATTGTTATCCAAGACTGGAAAACCAGAAAAACCATGGGTGCGTGCAAGATTGCGCACTTCTTCCAAGGTCATATCTTCTCTTGCTGTTAGCGGCTCTTGCACCACGCCCGCCTCATAACGCTTCACCTTACGCACTTCATCAGCTTGCTGCTCTGGCGTGAGATTCTTATGAATGACACCAATGCCTCCTTCTTGGGCAAGGGCAATAGCAGTGCCTGATTCAGTCACCGTATCCATCGCTGCGGAAATAACAGGTATGTTTAATGAAATTTTATTGGTGAATCGAGATTTGGTCTGAACAGTCGCAGGCAACACACTGCTTGCTTGCGGCACAAGCAACACATCATCAAATGTGTATGCCTCTTCGATAGCAATGCCTGAAAGTGGGGTTAATGAAGACACGGACTTCCTCCTAAACTTGAAGTCGACCGCATACTATGAAGTCACCTGCATTTAACAAGCCTAATAATGTGGCGGTGGGCTTTCATTTTCTGGCGAGCTTTGTTGCCCTTGCCCCCCGCTCAAATGCTCTCGGATTTGATGAATAGACTTTTCCAGTTTATCCACTTGATTTTGTTGTGCTATCACCACTTCATTCAACTCTTGAATCAAATGTTCTTGATACGACAGTTTAACTTCCAAATCTTCCAAACGTTTATTCATGTTCATATCCCTTTTATTATGTAAGCCACTAGGATATACCTATACTGAGGCACACCACTTTAAACTTTTAATGCCATCACAGATGGATGGTTTAATTTTTAATGCCATCACAGATGGATGGTTTAATGTATTATCCTTATGAAACCCTTGCACCAATAAAATCGAGGCGCCATCTTTAGCCAAGTCATAGTCTTTAACCAGTTGCCGCGCCAAACCAACCTGATCATCACTAAGGCATATTTTGACACGCACTGGAATAACACCCCACAACATATTCATTCTTCGGCATGCATCAACATTGGGAGACACTGCTAAGGCAACTCTGAACATTTGATATAGCTATGTTGATGAATTTCTTGCTCTCCGTGTGACATATTCAGGCGAAACACATTCACACCTTCATCCACAAGCTTGCGAACAACACCCAATGATGCAGATACAGGACCAATCATCGCAATAATTTAAGTTCGTTTATGTTTTAAATACTTAAAATTTAAAATAGTATTCATCGGCACTTCCTTCAATTCAATCATCAAACATTACAGAATAACATAAGAAAAAACATTGTTTTTTTCACCGTAAGCAGGCTTGGTTAAAAAAGAGAATATTGAGCTAAATCTTAAAATATGGTGGATTCAAGTCGCAAGTGCACCACTAGCTAAAAAATAAAGACATAGAAGGAAATCTGATAGTGTGAGGTTACTAGACAACTTTGCCATCAGGAGAATCCTTCCATGTCCTACCAACATTTTAGCGAGAACGAGCGTTATGTCATCTATCATTTGAAGCTTTGGGGTTTAAGCCTTCGGGAAATTGGTCGGCGTTTGGGCCGTCATCACACCAGTATCAGTAGAGAAATTAAGCGCAATGGTTCTCCACATGCAGTGTATTATGGAGGCTATGCTCAGCCTAAAGCAGATGAACGCGCTAGCAAAGCACGTCATCACCGCAAACGGTCTAACAAACGGTTGTACAACTATGTCACACATCGTATTCAACAAGAGTGGTCGCCTGACGAGATTTCAAAGCGGCTTATCCTCGACTACCCATCAAATGAACAAATGCGTTGTAGCGTTGAAACCATTTATCAGTGGGTTTTTAAGGATGCCTAGAATGGCGGAGAACTTTATTCGCATTTAAGGCGGTCGCACAAGAAACGTAAGAAACAAAGGAGATATGGTGCTGGAAGAGGTTTGATTCCTCACCGTGTTAGCATTGATGAAAGACCAGCGATTGTTGATGAACGTAGTCGATTTGGTGATTGGGAAGGTGATACAGTCGAGGGTAAAAAAGGAACGGGAGGCATTGCAACCCACGTCGAAAGAAAGAGCCGTTACCTTATTGCTGCCAAACTTACAGATAAAAAAGCGCAGACCATGGCAGAGCAAACAGCCAAGGCATTTAAACGAATACCCAAGACGTACAGGCACACATTAACCTTAGATAACGGCAAAGAATTTGCCCAATTCAAACAAATCGAACGCAAAACGGGACTAAAAGTTTACTTCGCAGACCCGTATTCTGCATGGCAAAGAGGGTGCAATGAAAATACCAATGGTTTATTGCGACAATATTGTCCTAAAGGAACTGATTTTTCCAAGCTCACAGAGAGCACGCTTGCCAAAGCTGTCAAAAGATTAAATCATCGACCACGAAAGTGCCTTGGCTATCGAACTCCG
>CAMZLX010000178.1 GCA_947311795.1 uncultured Zetaproteobacteria bacterium | reverse complement strand
TCCGATTTTTTCACCTTTGCGTTGGTAGGTTTCAGTCACTGGCTCAGGTTCTTTGGCTTGCACATTATACGTAATGCGCTCGGGTTCTGGCTCAGGCTCAGGTTCTTGCACTTCAACACGGAATAAAGACGCAATCGTTTGCGTACGTAACCGCTCAAGCATATTGCTAAACAATTTAAACGATTCATGTTTGTATTCTTGAATCGGATTTTTCTGGGCATAACCACGCAAACCCACACTTTGGCGCAAATGGTCCATCGCCAACAGATGGTCTTTCCATAAGTTATCCAACACTTGCAAAAGCAACCATTTGGCAAACCCACGCATCTGTTCTTCGCCTGCCGCAGCTTCTTTGGCTTGCAAATGCACTTTTAATGTCTCCACAAGTTTGGCGTGCATATCATCGGCATGTTCCACATCTTCATCATCTGCCCAAACCTGCACATCCGCTTGCACACTCAATTCTTCTAAAAGCGCCTGTTGCAAACCTTCAATATCCCAATCGCTGGGTGAAGCAGACAAATATGTTCCCACAAGTTTATCCACATAATCCAACATCATATCTTCAATCACATCTTGAACATCTTCAGATTCAAGAAGTTCGTGGCGTTGGGCATACACCACTTCACGCTGCTGATTCATCACATCATCATATTCAAGCAATTGTTTTCGAATATCAAAGTTGCGCCCTTCCACTTTTTTCTGAGAATTGGCAATGGCTTTACTCACCCAAGGGTGCTCAATCACTTCGCCTTTGTTAAAGCCCATTTTGGTGAGCATAGCCTGCATTTTCTCGCCACCAAAAATACGCATCAAATCATCTTCAAGTGATAAGTAAAACCGTGTGGAACCAGGGTCGCCTTGACGACCAGAACGACCACGCAACTGATTATCAATGCGGCGCGATTCATGACGTTCTGTTCCAATAATATGCAAGCCGCCAAGCGCAACCACTTCATCATGTTCAGCTTTGCATTGCGCCTTTATTTCTTCAGCCTTTTGAGCTCGCTCTTCTTCACTTAGTTTTTCAGGAAGTTGTGCAACCAGTATATCAGGATTACCACCCAACATGATATCCGTACCACGACCAGCCATATTGGTGGCAATCGTAATTGCACCTTTACGCCCAGCTTGGGATACAATCTCAGCTTCGCGTTCATGGTGTTTAGCATTCAACACTTCATGTTTAATACTTTTCTTCTTCAGAATCTCGGAAAGCATTTCAGATTTATCAATCGATGTCGTACCTACCAATACAGGTGCACCAGAGTTTGCGGTGCCTAAAATATCTTCAATGATGGCATCATATTTATCTTCTTGGTCGCGATAAATCAAATCGCCCATGTCTTTACGAACCATGTCGCGGTTGGTGGGTACAATCACCACTTCCAAATCATAGATTTTTTTGAATTCTTCAGCCTCAGTGTCCGCTGTACCTGTCATACCTGACAAGGTGTCATACATACGGAAGAAGTTCTGGAAAGTAATCGATGACAGCGTTTGGTTTTCAGCCTGAATGGTCACACCTTCTTTGGCTTCCAAAGCCTGATGTTGCCCATCTGAATAGCGGCGACCCGCCATCATGCGGCCCGTAAATTCATCAATAATTACCACTTCATCATCACGCACGATATAATCTTTTTCACGTGTGAATAAGGTATGCGCCCGCAAACATTGGGTTGCTGCATGCAATAAATTGATGTTTTCAGGGTCGTACAAACTTCCCTCTTTAAGCTCACCTGCTTCGCGGTAAAGTTCTTCGATATGTTCCATACCTTTTTCAGTGTAGGACACATTTTTATCCGATTCATCCAAATCGTAATCATCTTTGTCTAGCTTACGAATCAAAGCATCCGTTAAGGTGTATAATTCGCCCGCTTGCTCGGTTGGACCAGAAATAATCAGCGGCGTACGCGCTTCATCAATCAGAATCGAATCCACTTCATCGACAATGGCAAAGTTGTAACCACGCTGCACCAACTCTTCAACTGCAAATGCCATGTTGTCACGCAAATAATCAAAACCAAACTCATTGTTGGTACCGTAAGTAATGTCGGATGCATAAGCAGCTTTTCTGTCTGCATGTTCCATATTGCTCACAATCACACCTGTGGTTAAACCAAGAAAACCATACAACTTGCCCATGGTTTCTGCATCGCGTGATGCAAGATAATCATTCACAGTCACCACATGCGCACCTTTGCCTGTCAAAGCATGCAAATACACGGGTAATGTCGCAGTTAAGGTTTTACCCTCACCCGTTTTCATTTCAGCAATTTTACCTTGATGCAAAATAATGCCACCCAAGACTTGCGAATCGAAATGACGCATGCCCATCACACGGCTTGATGCTTCGCGAACCACAGCAAATGCTTCAGGGAGCAGTGCCGACAAGTGTTCACCATCTTTGAAGCGTTGGCGAAACTCATCCGTCTTAGCACGCAACTGTTTATCATTTAACTTTTCAATTTCTTCAGCAAAACCATTCACTTGCCTTACAATTGGATACAAGCCTTTTAACACACGCTCATTGCGGTTACCAAAGACTTTGGTTAATAACTTTAACATGAATTCCCCTAACTAAAGATGTTACATAATCAAATTTGCACGCAAGATAACGTGCCTTGCACATAAAATCATGTGATTTTTAGTCTGTGCTAACCTCACCATCAAACCGAGTCACTTTCTAGCCCACAAATGCCTATCACTCGAACATGCGCACCATCTTCCACACTTAAAGGTTTGTTCGATTCAACAACCTCAATCGGCAACAATGCAATACCTTGATAGCCGCCGTCACTGTTTTGGGCAAGGCTGGTAATTTCACCAACTTTAGCCGTAGTAAGAACGCCACTTGGTATATCTACTTTTTCATTCATTTGAATACGATACAATTTCTTTTTAATACCACCTCGCCAATGCATACGACTGGTCACTTCTTGCCCCACGTAACAGCCCTTATCAAAGCTCACACCTTGTCGTTCCATCAAGTTAGCATTAAGCGGGTGAAGCTTCACGTCCCAATCCACGCCAAGCTTTGGAGTACCTTGTAGGATTCGACCCTCTTCCATCACCGCTTCATCCACATTGCTGGTTAAGGGTATATTTGCGCCCATCAACCATACACCGTCATCGTCAGATTCGACCATGCGTAGCGCGAACGCGTCCAATAGGCTCGCGGAAGCTAAATAGGTTGATGAAGGCACAGGCAAACCTTGCTCAACCAAGCCTACATCCACACCAGCACCTTGCACGCTGACCACTTCCCATGATGAGACTTTACCCATTCGCAAATCATAACCCATGGCAAACATGGTTAATCGTTCGATGAGGGCAACTGTGAAATCTTTCGGGCATAAAAACATAACTTCCGCCCAATTTTCTTTTTGCTGAGTAAGTAGCAAGTAAAAATCTGTCACAGCTTTTCCCTGCGGATTTAGAACCGTTGCATACAAAGCCTGTTCAGAAGTTAGCTTTTTGATGTCTTGGGTAATTTGCCCATTGAGGTACGTCAAAATATTTTCACCTGACGCTTTGACCACATTAAAGTCGGTTCGGCGAGATATTTTTAAACTTGATATTTCGGTGTTTTCAGACATGTTTTTTTACCTCTTTTGGGTAGAAACCCTTATATAATAATAGCTTCTAACAATTATAGAAAGTTGTCCACGGAACCTGTGGATAACTATGTGCATAACCACCCTAACATCCTATACATTATTCAACACTTACCCCTACATGCCTTCGTGTCTATTTTTTAGGCACTTTGAAATATTCATTATAAGACAATAGTTTACAATGTTTTCCTATTCAAGAAAGTCAACCTATTAACCTAATTAAGACATTTTAATGACAAGCCTTTAAAAAAGTGAATAACTACTTGTGTCAAGCACTTTTTTCATGTGATAAATGTACCATTTGCGCCGATTTCTCACCTGCTTTCACCGCAAGTTCAATGGTTGCAGGCAGTTCGCCGATTTGAGGCGCTTCACCAACGTCAAAAACATGACTGGGCAAATCAACATCCTCAAACGCACGAACCAAAACCGTTGCTCTTTTTTCACGGATAAAACGTACTTTCTTGGGCTGAGTAAGCTTTACAGCCAACATGGTTTCGATTTCCGATAAAACTAAGGCTATCAGTTCACCTTGTGATTTTTCTGATTCATCTGCGCTGATAATCACGCACAGGTGCTGCAACTTATTTTCCTGATTCGTCATCGCTGATACATCAAACAGCCACTGCCCATACGTGCCCAACATGCCCTGCATGATATTGGGCAATTCAATCTTATCCTCAAACCATAAATGAATATTGGTAATAGCTTGTGTTGCCACGTCTTCGTTGATGCCAAGCAACCGATTTCGCGCAAAAGCAGGAAGCGCTAAAACAATCGAATCATGATTCAAGTCATCCAAACTGCGGATAGATGACCTAAGCTCTATATTCACACCTAAACTACGCAATTTATCAGCCAGTGGCGCAACCAAAGCTTGGGATAATGGTTGATTAAACCAGCCCATTTTGGCATTGCGGTGCGATGAAAAAGATAACGCCAGTACAAGCGCAAATGTTTTGGCTTTGGCAGTGTTCATGGGCTCATTCATCACCCCCAAACACAAGACCTCCAACATATCCTCAACCAGTCGTTTCGGTGCAGCAATCTCATGCATCCATTGCTGCACCGTTTGTTCTTCATTGCGGTTATGCATGGTCATGGCAAGCCTAAGCATGGCTTTAACACTGCTGAAATCATGCCCTGGCAAGCGATAAACCGCCCAAATTAAGGCGATATTGACGGGCAACCAAGAAGCAGCCTTCAAATCAAAAAATCCGCGTTGTTCATCCCAAAGTGATAAGGTGAGCGATGATTGCCAGCTCGCATATTGCGTTGCATCAATATCTTCGAGCAGTTTTAATGTCGCATGATATGCGCCCACCATAGCATGAGGGCCGTTATCCACCCATTCATCCACTTCTTCATCATAAAAAGACTTGGTGCGCCCACCTAAGGCGGGTGCAGACTCAAACAAGTCCACGTGATAACCTGATTCCGCCAAGCGAAGTGCTGCCGTCATCCCCGCAACACCACCTCCAACAACGGCAACCCGTTTACTTTGCATCAGAAGTCCAAACGCAACGGCAAATCTTTCTTAGCCGCTTTCTTCTCATAACGATAAGCTTTCCATGCCACCCATATTTTTTTCAAGGGTGTTAGTCGTGCAGGGTGCTGCCATACATCAAAATCCACGGCTTTAATTTTTGCCAAATGTGCATAATAAATCGCACCCATCATCATGGATGGTGTCAGACCTTGCCTATCTTCGCTTGGTAATGCCGCAAGTGCGTCTTGGTACGACTGCTCTGCTTTATCCAAGTAGTGTTGTAACAATGCTTTAAGGTTGGCATTGGCTTGTGCATTATCCCCAAAGCCTTGACGAATATCTTGGTCGGTCACTTTAAACTTAGCTCTGGTTTGTTGCGGCAGATAAATGCGCCCAATTTTTGTATCTTCATACACATCACGCAGGATATTGGTCAACTGCAAAGCATCACCCATTTTGAGTGCAAATTGCCTAGACTGCTCATTGGTATAACCAAACACGGCAATCGACATCAAGCCAACCACACCCGCCACACGGTAACAATACAACATCAAATCATCATCCGTGACCATAGGTTTTCCCGACACATCCATGAGCATACCTTCAATCATTTCAGTGAACTGCTCTTTCTCCACAGGATAATGCGCAATCGTCCACATCAATTCTTTGCCAACAGGATGACGCGCCACCCCTTCAAAAACGCGGTCAATCTCTTCCTGCCAAAATACCAGCTTAGGAATCGCCACTTCTTTTTCTTTAATTTCATCAGCAATATCATCCACTTCACGGCAAAAGGCATACAGTGCCATCATAGCGCGCCGTTTTTCAGGGGATAAAAACAAAAAGGCATAAAAAAATGATGAGCCAGAACCTCTGGTTTTATCTTCACAATACTTTTCAGGATTCATGCCTTTCCTCGTTGGGCGTAAAAATGGGGGCGCAATGTCATCTTGGCAATCTTAAGGCTGACTTTCAGCCAATCAAGCTTGTTCAATGTGGGGCGTTGTTTTAATGGGTTTGATAAAGCTTTGGTCGCTGCCAAAATAGTCGTGCCGCCCGCCAAGGTTGCCGCAATTTGCACCCGCAAACGCAAGGGTAAATAAGGCAGCAGCGCATACCCTTGGTCAAACAACGCTTCGGTTTCGCCTATGGCTTTATCAATCGCAGGGCGAAGTTGCTCTATATCCGCTTTGCCTGACAACACATCTTCTCGACTGATGTTGAAAGGGTTTAACCATTCATCCGCCAAATAACAACGCTTATTCGGAACATCCTCGCTGAAATCTTGCCAAAAATTGGTCAGTTGTAATGCCGAGCAAATCGCATCTGATGCCTTGAGCGCCTTGTTTTCATCAATGTTGTGCAAGGCAAGCATTAACCGCCCCACAGGATTCGCGGAGTGTTTGCAGTAAAACAATAAATCAGCCAATGATGTAAAGCCTTTAAACTTCACATCCATACGAAATGCTGTGAGCAAATCACGAAACAACTGTACATCCAGTTCGTGTTTCACCATCACATCCGCCAGCGCAATAAACACAGGGTTATTGCTCTTATCCAATAAACATAAATCCAGCTGATATTCCCAATCATCCAGCTTTTGCATTCGTTCATCGGTGTGCCAGTCACCTTCATCGGCAAAATCATCGGCAGCTCTAGCAAAGGCATAAATCACTGCCACCGCAGGACGCAGCGCTTTTTTTAGCAACAATGATGCAGTTGGGAAATTCTCATAATGTTCATTGGCAATGTTTTGGCAATGAATATACGCTTGCTCAACACTTAACTTATTTGGCATGGCAACATCTTAGAATGGAAGTTTGACAAGGCAACTCTCAAACTAAAATAGACAATATCATTTGTTCCAACTACCTTGTTTTATGTAATTTAACCAAAGGAGCTCGAATAGTAAATGCCAAAAACACCCCTTTTATCAATACTTTTAATCACCTTTTTGGCGGGTTGTTCAACCAATAAAATACTTGTTGTTAAACCAGAAACATTACACTTTGATAGCCCTGAAACCAGTGGTGGGCTGTTAAATGGGAGCATTAGTTTCAGTACCGCTGACAAGACCCCTGAATATGAATTCGCCAGTATTGAAACTACAAATTTTTTTGGTACGAATACAACACTTGGTAGCAATGAGAAAGTAAAAGATGCCTCCTACACTAACTTTAAATTTTATCTGGGCATATGGGATAGAATCGACTTTTTTACCAAAACTAGTGGTGTAACAGGTGTGAAAGTTCAGCTTTTTGGCTCATCACGAGAACAAGCCACTATGGGCTGGAAACTAGCCCTATCATTTGCGACAGGCGACTACTCGTCCGTACAAAGTAGTAATGATTTGCTTATTTTGGGAGCTTACGATGAAAATGCAGGGCTTTCCACTGATGGTCAGTCAACCGATTACGGTGTTAACGTTGGTTATCGGTTTAATCCAATGATTCTATCATATGCAAACTTCTTCAAAAATACCACTGAAGTCACTGGCACTTATAACAATAACACTACCACCCTCTCAAAGCATCGTTCACATAATGCTAAAGGTATCAATATTGGCATAGAGTTTATCAGCACTGATAAGTTTGGTTTCATGAGTATTGAAGCTGGATATATTAAATCCTATTGGAGCACATTGGGTACAGACACCTTTTCACCTCTAGGCATAAGCTTTGGTACTTTTTGGTAAAAATTTCTTAAAACTGGCATGGAAGTTTGACAAGGCAACCGCTATGCTTGCCACCCACTGATTCTGATTATACTTAGAGAGAATGTTCATGTTTGATTCATTAACCAGCAAATTAGGCAATATTGCCAACAAACTTCGCGGTTCAGCACGCGTTAGCGAAGCCGACTTGGATGCCACACTGCGCGAAATGCGTATGGCATTATTGGAAGCTGATGTTGCACTTCCTGTGGTTCGCCATTTATTGGATGCGGTTCGTGAGCGCGCACTGGGCGCTGATGTCGCCAAAAGCCTGCAGCCTGGGCAAGTCATCATTAAAATCTTACACGATGAGCTTGCTGTGGTGCTCGGTGGTCAACGCCGTGATTTAGATACTTCAAAAATACCATCCGTGATTATGCTTTGCGGTTTGCAAGGTGCAGGTAAAACAACCACAGCAGGTAAACTTGCTAAACTCCTAACGGCACAAGGTAAAAAAGTTGCCGTTACATCCGTGGATGCCACCCGTCCTGCCGCACGTGAACAACTGGAGCTTCTTGCAGAACGTGTGGGTGTGCCTTATTTGCATGGCGATGGCAACGCACCTGAAAACATGGCGGCATCCGCGCTCAAACAAGCGCGTTTAAGTGGCAGTCATATTCTTATTTTGGATACGGCTGGTCGCCAAGTGATTGATGATGCTTTGATGACTGAAATCAAAGCGGTTGAAAAAGCAGTAAACGCCAGTGAAAAGTTATTGGTCTTGGATGCCATGACGGGTCAAACCGCATTGGAAATCGCCAAAACATTCCATGAATCAGTATCACTGACTGGTTGCATCATGTCCAAAACCGACGCGGATATGCGTGGCGGCTCTGCATTGTCCGTTGCCTTCAGCACAGGTGTTCCTGTGCGTTATGTGGGTACGGGTGAGAAGCTTGATGCCTTTGAATTGTTTGACCCCGAGCGTATGGCTGGTCGCATTCTGGGGCAAGGTGATATTGTTGGTCTTGTCGAAAAAATCCAAGCCAATGTTGACCATGAACAAGCTGCCAAAGCCGCTCAGAAAATTAAAAAAGGCAACTTTGATTTGATGGATTTCGCCGACCAAATGGGGCAAATGCAAAACATGGGTGGTATTGGTGGCATTATGAAAATGATGCCCGGTATGAATGTACCCCAAGAAGCGCTTGGACAATTTGATGAGAAACCCATCAAACGTATGCAAGCCATGGTTTATTCTATGACTGCCAAAGAGCGCCAGTATCCAAAGCTTATCAATGGCAGCCGCAAAAAACGCATTGCTTCAGGCTCAGGCACTTCGGTACAAGACATCAATAAAATGCTCAAACAATTTGCCCAAATGCAAAAAATGATGAAAAAAATGAAAGGCGGCAAAGGCAAACGGATGATGGCAGCCATGGCTGGAAAAATGGGCATTCCCGGTATGGGCGGCATGGGTGGTATGCCTAAGTTTTAATAACTAAGGTTTAAGACAAAAGTCAAAGGCTTAAACACTTACAGAAGATATGGGTTACATCATGTCAAAGATTTATGATAAGCTTGCCCCATCGAATTTAGAAAGGAGTTACACATGAGCGTATTAGTAGGAAAGGATGCACCACAATTCACGGCAGTGACTGTTATGCCAGATGGCAGCATCAATGAAGAATTTTCATTATCAGATTATGCAGGAAAAGAAGTTGTTTTGTTTTTCTACCCATTGGACTTCACATTTGTTTGCCCAAGTGAATTGATTGCATTCGACCACCGCATCAAAGACTTTGAAGACCGTGGCGTGCAAGTGATTGGCTGCTCTGTGGACTCTCAATTCTCACATATCGCATGGCGCAACACTGCCATCAACGATGGTGGTATTGGCCCAGTAGCTTACCCATTGGTTGCAGACTTAAGCAAATCTATCGCCGCTGATTATGATGTGTTGATGGGCAATGAAACAGTTGAAGATGATGAAGGCAATCAATGCCACTTGTTGGGTGGCGATGTTGCACTTCGTGGTTCTTTCTTGATTGATAAAGCAGGTAAAGTTCGTCATCAAGTGGTCAATGATTTGCCACTCGGTCGTAATATTGATGAAATGTTGCGTATGATTGATGCGCTTCAGTTTGCAGATGAACATGGTGAAGTTTGCCCTGCAGGTTGGAACAAAGGCGACAAAGCTATGAAACCTGATGCAGAAGGTGTTGCATCATACTTGGCAGATGAAGCAGATAAACTATAATCGTCTTTAGCTTGTAAATTTTAAAGCGACCTTGGCAACAAGGTCGCTTTTTTTTGGCGATATGTTTTAATTGCGAAACAATACAAAAGCAAGATAAGGTAAGCAGTGAAACAAAGCAAAAGTAAAAAAGACCGTAAAACTTCAGCATGGTTCCAACGCCATGCCAATGACCCGCACGTCAAACGCGCCCAGCGTGAAGGCAAACGCTCGCGAGCTGTTTTTAAACTCACAGAAATCCTTGATTCCAATCAAATTCATATCAAAAAAGATGCAGTGATTGTTGACCTTGGTTGTGCGCCTGGCTCATGGAGCGAAGAGCTGCGTAATTATGTGGACAGCTCAGGAAAAATCATTGGCATTGATTTGTTACCCTTAGACCCCATTCATGGTGTTACCCTTATCCAAGGTGACTTTGATTCTCCTGAAGGACAAGCAGCATTAAAAGAAGCTTTGGCTGGAAGAAAAGTTGACCTCGTTATTTCAGATATGGCACCTGAGATGAGTGGGCACAAGTTGGTTGACCAAATGCGTATGATTGGTTTAAACGAAATGACACTTCATTTTGCCAAACAATATTTACGCCCTGACGGTGATGTGCTGATGAAAACATTTATGGGTGAAGGTTATGACAATTTTCGCCGCGAAATGGGTGCATCATTCAAACGCATCAAAAACATCAAACCTGCAGCCAGTCGTAAAACATCACCTGAATTTTTCCTGTTGGGGCTTGGCATGAAAGTATGGAGTGATGAATCATGAGCCAAAATACCAACGATTATTTGGTCTGGATGGACTTGGAAATGACAGGGCTAGACCCTGAAACCGATACCATCATTGAAATGGCAACCATCATTACCGATGGTCAACTCAATATCATTGCTGAAGGACCTAACCTTGTGATTCATCAACCCGATGAGGTGATGGCTAAGATGAATGATTGGTGCATCAAATACCATGGTGCGTCTGGGCTAACCCAACGTGTTAAAGATTCAAATGTCTCATTAAAAGATGCTGAACAACTCACCTTGGATTTTATTCGTAAACATGTCACCGAGGGTGATTCACCCTTATGCGGCAACTCAATCCATCAAGACCGCAGGTTTTTGGTCAAATACATGCCCCGTTTGGAAAGCTGGTTACATTATCGCAATGTTGACGTTAGCACTGTGAAAGAATTGGCAAGGCGTTGGTATCCAGAACTTCCAACTTGGAAAAAACGCGGCGCACACTTGGCTTTGGATGATATTTTAGAATCAATCGCAGAACTTAAACATTACCGCGAAAGTTTATTTAGAAAAACTTAAGCTTCACTTCTTGGTGCTGATTGTTTGGTACGTTCAGCAATAATCACCAACACCGATTGCACCAATGCCGCCAATGGAATAGCGAAAAATACACCCACAATGCCCCAGAAGCTGCCAAAGACCAACACTGCCACAATAATGGCAATCGGATGCAGATTCACCACTTCCGAGAATAACCATGGAATTACAATATTGGCATCAATGAGCTGAATAATGGCATACGCCAGCACACTGTATGCCGCCATATCAGTCCAACCCCATTGGAAGAATGATAATAGCGCAACAGGAATCGTTACCACGGCTGCACCGACAAATGGAATCCACACCGAAATACCCGTCAACACACCCAACAACAACGCATATTCATGACCCATCATCACATACACAATCCACATCACCAGCCCAACCATAGATGATTCCCAAAATCTGCCACGAATATAATTACCAATCTGTACATCCAACTCGCCCCACACGCGTTTGAGCAGGATGCGATTTTCAGGTAAAAACTGTTGGGTCCATTGGATGATTTTTTGTTTATCTTTAAGCAAGAAGAAGACAAGCACAGGCACCAAAACAGCATACACACCAAGTGCAATCATATTGGGGATAGATGCCAACGATTTGGATAAAAGAAGCCCGCTCCACTCTTGAACTTTATCTGCACCCGTGGCGATAGCTTGTTGCAAATACTCAGCATTCAGACCTGTGGGGTAACGCGCTTGCAAATCATGCACGGTATCTTTGAGTAGTTGCACGTATTGAGGAATTTGACCCACAAGTTTGGCAACCTGCTCAGATAATACAGGAAGCACGGCAAGCATCGCAAACAGCACAGCAAGTAGTGCACCAACGCCTACAATCACAATCGCTATAATTCGCGGAAATTTACATGTAACCAGTAGAGCAACCACACCATCCAAAACATAAGCCAAAGCAATCGCAACCAAAGCTGGGGCAAGCGTTGCCCCAAACACGCCCAACAACAAAAACACTACCAGCAAAAAGGCAAGCAGCATCATCAACTCTGAGTCTTGGAGATGTTTATTCAACCAATCCAAAACGGGGCGCATCAGGCAGAGACCTCAACAATTTGCTGCTTCTTCATCACCAACACCACCATAAACAGTGCGCTTATCAGCTGCATGATGCTACCAATGCCGTGCCAAAAGGCGAACGCCAAGCGAAGCGTATCATCTTTATCCAGCGCTGAAATATCTCCAGCTTCAGACTTAATCGCCGTCATCATCACCGTGACACCAAATGCATTTATCGCAACCATCAACACAACTGCGCCCAACAAATACCATGTTGTTTTCGATGTTTTGATACGAAAACAAAACCATGCCGCAGCAACCGCCAATATAAGAATGGCGATATTTGAAACATGGAATATTTTACCCGCAACCAATCCTGCCTGCATGGATTCCAACTGGGCAAATAAAATAGGCGCAACCACATAAGCAGGCACAATCAATAACCCCATCATCAAGGCGAAGCTTAACCTTAAACCTGCATAGTGAATGGGTTTGGATGTCATCTGCATTATTTGTATGCTATGCTCACAATTTCAAATTCTCTATCGCCGCCCGGAGCCCGCACTGTTGCCATATCACCTTCTTCTTTGCCAATCAAAGCTCTGGCAATGGGTGAAGTAATCGAAATGGTGCCATTTTCAATTTTGGCTTCGTCTTCACCTACGATTTTGTACACGACTTCTTTATCCGTATCCAAATCCGCAAGTGTAACCGTTGCACCAAACACGATTCTATCTGATTCTGTGGTCGCGGGGTCAAAAATTTGGGCGCGTGCAAGTTTATCTTCCATCAACTTGATACGCGCTTCATTCATGCCCTGCTCTTCTTTGGCAGCGTGATACTCTGCATTTTCCGACAAATCACCATGCGCCAAAGCTTCTTCAATGGCTGCAATAATACCGTGGCGCTTCTCACCTTTCATGATTGCCAGTTCTTCACGCATGGCATCAGCACCTTCTTGGGTCATGGGAATACGTTCCATTATGCCACCTCGTCCTTATGATAATCTTGAATACTTTTTACAATGGTCACGTCGTAGTGACCTACCATGGATTCCGCAGCCGCCAAGCCACCTGCCATGGTTGTGAAATAAACGATACCACGGTCAAGTGTGGCTTGTCGAATAGATTTAGAATCCGCGATAGAGCTTTCACCTTCTGTGGTGTTGACCACAAAAGCAATTTCATCGGATAACAATTTATCCACAATATGTGGGCGCACACCATCGGTTACCTTAGCAACTTTAACATTAGGTACACCTGCATCATCCAATACTTTGCCTGTGCCTTCCGTTGTCATCACTTCAAACCCAGCCTCAACCAGCTTGGAAGAAAGCTCAACCACACGGTGTTTATCTGCCTCACGCACCGACACAAATGCAACACCTTTATTTGGCAAACGCGAGTCACCACCCAATTGGGCTTTGGCAAATGCCGCAGGGAAATTGCTGGCAATGCCCATGACTTCACCTGTTGATTTCATTTCAGGGCTTAAAAGTGGGTCAACACCACGGAATTTCACAAATGGGAACACCGCTTCTTTCACCGATTGGAAGGTTGTGGGTTGTTTGATTTCATCAATGCCCAAATCATCCAATGTTTGCCCCGACATAATCCGCGCCGCCATTTTTGCCAACGGCACGCCTGTGGCTTTGGAGACAAATGGTACTGTGCGTGAAGCGCGTGGGTTCACTTCAAGCACATAAAGTGTTTCCCCTTGAAGGGCAAATTGAATATTCATCAATCCACGTACATTTAATGCTTTGCCCAAAGCTTTGGTTTGGCGAATCACTTCATCAATAATGGATTGTGAAATCGAATGCGGCGGCAAACAACATGAGGAATCACCAGAGTGAACCCCTGCTTCTTCAATATGCTCCATAATACCACCAATGACGACACGGTGCTCATCGCATAAGGCATCCACATCCAATTCAATGGCTTGATTCAAGAATCTATCCAACAATACTGGATGGTCGGGTGAAGCTTGCACAGCTTCCGTCATATATCGCAGCAAGCCTTTTTCATCGCGCACAATTTGCATGGCTCTGCCACCCAACACATACGATGGGCGAACCACCACAGGATAACCCACTTCTTCGGCAACTTTTATCGCTTCTTCAGTGGAACGGGCAATGCCATTTTCAGGCTGCAACAGTTTCAAATCATGCAACAACTGTTGGAACCGCTCCCTATCTTCTGCCAAATCAATCATATCTGGGCTGGTGCCAATGATAGGCACACCCGCTTCTTGCAATGATTCCGCAAGTTTAAGTGGCGTTTGTCCACCAAACTGCACAATCACACCTGTTGGTTTTTCTTTATCCACAATCGCCATGACATCTTCAAAGGTTAGCGGCTCAAAATATAAGCGGTCAGATGTATCATAATCGGTAGATACGGTTTCAGGGTTGCAGTTGACCATAATGGTTTCATAACCATCTTCCGACAAAGCAAATGCTGCATGGACACAGCAATAATCAAACTCAATACCTTGCCCAATGCGGTTGGGGCCACCACCCAGCACCATGATTTTTTTCTTGGTTGTTGGCTCTGCTTCGCATTCTTCTTCATAAGTGGAATACATATATGGTGTTTTGGCAATAAACTCAGCCGCACATGTGTCTACGCGTTTAAACACGGGCTTCACACCCAAAGCTGAACGCGCAGCACGCACAGCATGTTCATCACAAGCAAGCAGCATTGCCAAACGTTTATCCGACAAACCTTCACGTTTGGCTTGTTGCCACTCCGCTTTGTTTAAATCAGAAACATCACGCCCCACTAAAGATTGCTCTAAAGCAATAACAACGCTTAACTCACGGATAAACCAAGGGTCAACTTTAGTGACTTCAAAAACCTTTTCTTCAGTCCAGCCCGCTTCATCTCCTAAACGTAGCGCTTCGCCCATCCACCACAATCTATCGGCACCAGGCACTGCCAGCTTCTCTTGTAAAAATGCTTTGGCATCCACATCTTCGGGCACTGATTTATCAAACCCGCATGAATCCACTTCCAATCCACGCATAGCTTTACCCAAAGATTCGGTAAAGGTGCGACCAATCGCCATCACTTCGCCCACAGATTTCATTTGCGTGGTTAAACGGGTGTCTGCACCTTCAAATTTTTCAAAGGCAAATCGAGGCAACTTGGTGACCACATAATCAATACTGGGTTCAAAGGCAGCAAAAGTTTCCCCAGTAATATCATTGGGAATTTCATCAAGCGTATAACCCACAGCCAATTTCGCGGCAATTTTTGCAATCGGAAAACCTGTCGCTTTGGATGCCAAGGCAGATGAGCGCGAAACACGTGGGTTCATTTCAATCACAATCAAACGCCCATCTTCAGGGTTCACCGCAAATTGCACGTTTGAGCCGCCTGTTTCCACACCAATTTCACGCAAAATCGCAATCGATGCATCACGCATTTTTTGATATTCTTTATCGGTTAATGTTTGTGCAGGTGCAACTGTGATCGAATCACCTGTGTGAACACCCATGGCATCAAAGTTTTCAATGGAGCAAATAATCACACAGTTATCCGCATGGTCACGCATCACTTCCATTTCATATTCTTTCCAACCAATGATGGATTCTTCAATCAAGACCTCATCCGTTGGTGATGCATCAATGCCTGAAGCTGCAATTTGCTCAAATTCTTCAGGGTTATAGGCAATGCCACCCCCTGAGCCACCCAAGGTAAATGATGGACGAATAATAATCGGGTAGCCAATCTCAGCCGCTAAATCACGGGCTTCCTGCATGGAATGGGCAAAGCCACCACGCGCCATTTCCAAACCAATCGCATCCATGGCTTTTTTGAAGCGTTCCCGGTCTTCGGCTTTATCAATGGCATCGGGTTGCGCACCAATGAGCTGCACATTGTATTTATCCAACACACCATGTTTGTTGAGCGATAAGGCGCAGTTCAGCGCAGTTTGACCACCCATGGTTGGCAAAATCGCATCGGGGCGCTCTTTTTCTATGATTTTTTCAACAACTTCCCAAGTGACAGGCTCGATATACGTTGCATCGGCAAACTCTGGGTCTGTCATAATGGTTGCAGGGTTGGAGTTGACCAATACTACCCTAAACCCTTCTTCTTTTAGCGCTTTACACGCTTGAACACCCGAATAATCAAACTCACAAGCTTGCCCAATCACAATTGGACCCGCTCCTAAAATCATAATTGTTTGAATATCATCACGACGTGGCATATAGGGTTAACCTCAAATTATCATTTAAACAAAAAATTAGGCAGAAACAAGCCTGCCTATCGTCCATTTAATATATCGCGCACTCTAACAAAATTTACCAAGGATTGAAGCGCTGAAATATACAAAAAAATAGGGTGCAAATTGCACCCTATCTTCTCATCTTGTTAAAATGATAACTTCTAATTATAAAACGCGAATTAAATCCACAGCATCGGATGTCATCTGTTTGATTTTATTTCTCATCGCACTACGCAAGCGGTCAACATCTGCCTTATCCATACCTGCTTCTTCCAAGTCATCAAAGTCTTTCATATTTGCCATAGATGAGCGAAGTTTTTTCAAAATCAGTTGTACTTGTGCCATATTGACATCGCCAGCAGCATTGGCTTGAGAAACCAAGGCAAATGTTGGATGTGATGTGGCAAGACCAAACACCATTAAGGCTGATAATACTAACGCTTTTTTATTCAATGTTTTCCCCTTTTTCACTGTAATCCCTCACTCCCTATGTGTGATTTGTGGCACAACATTAACGTGGTATTTTGTTTGCGCAATAGGTAAATTCGTCCAATATATAGGCTTGTTCATTGCCTCGGCTTCTGTCACGTTTCGCGTTTACAAAAAACGAGACATGCAGCGAGATAATACCATGAGCAGCCCTACAACATTACACCAAGCAGACATTCAAAGCCTAAAACTTCTTCACAGCGGTAAAGTGCGTGATATGTATGAGATTGACAACAAACACCTATTGATTGTCACCACCGACCGCTTATCTGCATTTGATGTCATTCTACCCACACCTGTGCCGCAAAAAGGTGAAATATTAAATCAAGTATCCGATTTTTGGTTTCATAAACTCGGGCATATTATCCCCAACCAAATGTCGGATTTAAGTTTGGACGATGCCATTCCTGATGCAGATGAACGCAAACGTGTTCGCAGCCGCGCTTTGGTGGTGAAACGCCTGAAACCTTTACCTATCGAAGCCATTGTCCGCGGTTATTTGATTGGTTCAGGTTGGAAAGATTATCAAAACAATGGTTCCGTATGTGGTATTGCTTTACCTGAAGGTTTGGGTCTTGCTGATAAATTGCCAGAACCTATTTTTACTCCTTCGACCAAAGCCGATGTGGGCGCGCATGACGAAAACATAAGCTTTGAACAAATGTGTGACATCATAGGCGCAGATTTAGCTACACAAGTGCGCGATGTTAGCCTGCAACTTTATCAAGAAGCTGCGGATTATGCGCTTGAAAAAGGTATCATCATTGCCGACACCAAATTTGAATTTGGCTTGGATGAACATGGCACACTCGCCTTAATTGATGAGGTGTTAACGCCTGATTCTTCACGCTTTTGGGATGTTACCACCTATCAACCCGGCATAAGCCCGCCAAGCTTTGACAAACAAATCATTCGTGACTGGCTAGAAACCCAAGATTGGAACAAAACACCACCTGCACCAGAGGTGGACGCTGATATTATGCAAAAAACAGCGGACAAATACCGTGAAGCTTTGACCCGCTTAACCCAGTAATAGCAAGTTTTACGAGTTTATCATCCAAGCCACCTTTATCGACCAAGTCCAAGCAGACTTTTCACCTAAGTCTGCCTTGGCTTCGGAGCTTGATGGTTATATTTACCGTGAAGAACAGGTCAAACTTGCCGATAAAATTGCGCAAACACTAGAGCAGCAAAGCATTTTGCTTGCCGAAGCTGAAACGGGTACGGGCAAAACTTTGGCATATTTGATACCCGCTTTGCGTTCATCCGATAAAATCTTAATTTCAACCCATACCAAGTCATTGCAAGACCAACTCATGTTTCGTGATTTGCCTGCCGTACAAAAAGCGCTTGGTGTACGCCGCAAAGTTGCCTTGCTTAAAGGACGCAGTAATTATTATTGTCCGCAACGCTTGAACATGCATATTACAAGCAATCAACAAGAGATTTGGCAAAAGAAAAACCTGCACAACGTTGCCAAATGGGCAGAAAACACCACCGATGGCGATTTATCCGCACTCAACTTTGATGTATTTGAAAAAGGCATTGGGCAGTTGGTCACTGCAACGGCTGACCAATGCACAGGTAGCAAATGTGGGCATTACAAGCAATGCCCACTGATGAAAGCACGGAAAAAAGCGCAAACGGCTGACATTGTCATTGCCAACCATAGTTTGTTGCTCGCTGATGCTTCCCTGAAATCGGGTGATTTCGGTGAGGTGTTACCCATATTCGATACTTACATTTTGGATGAAGCGCACAGCTTACCTGACCTTGCCAGCCGCCAGTTTGGCATCCAACTCTCGCGCAACAAACTGATGTATTGGGTCAGTGATATGCAAACTGTATTGGATGCCCTAGGTGACGAAGCCGATTTGAAAAAAGAAGTTCGCAAACTGGGTGCAGAAGTGATTACCAAGTGGGCAGACAAAGACCTTCAAACCATTAAAAAAGATTGGGAAGTTTTGTTGGACATCTCCATTTCAAGAGAAGAGCGGCATGATGATATGCTAAAAATGGTGGAGCGTGCCACTTTAATTTTTGAGGAAATGCAACAGATATTGAGCCCACAAGATGGATATGTGGTTTGGGAAGAAGGCAAAGATGATAGAAAGCAATACATCTCTGCACCTGTTGAAACTGGCCCTGTACTCACCCATCATTTGTGGGAGCGTGAAGCATCGTTTGTTTTACTTTCTGCAACCCTTCGCGTCTCAAACTCGTTTGATTTTGCCCGCATACGTTTGGGTTTGGATAAAGATGTGGCGCAAGAAAGCTTTCATGCTTCACCGTTTGATTACAATAAACAAGCCATGCTCTATTTACCCAAACATATTCCCGACCCCAGAGCCTATGATTACCAACAAGTCATGCAAAATGAAATCGAAGCCTTATTGCGCACATCAAGGGGGCGTGCATTTGTATTGTTTACTTCGCACTATGCGCTACGAACCTTTGCACCTCACCTGCAACAAGCTTTGCCGTGGCAAGTTCTCATTCAGGGTGAAAGCGGCAGCCGTGATGCCATTCTCGAATCCTTTCGCCAAGATAAACATTCCATTTTATGCGGTACACGCAGCTTTTGGGAAGGTGTGGATGTGCCGGGTGAAACATTGTCTTTGGTGATTATTGATAAAATTCCTTTCGCACCGCCCACAGATGTGTTGCTTAAAGAACGGGTCAAACATTGTGAATCCAACGGTGGCAATGGGTTTATGGATATTCAGCTGGCTGAGGCTATCGCAGTGCTACGACAAGGTGCGGGACGACTGATTCGCAGCACCTCAGACAGCGGGGCCATTGCCATTTTGGATTCCAGATTACACACCAAGCGTTACGGCAAAGAAGTGATTAAAAATCTACCTTGCGCTCCTATCGCCAATGATATGGGGGATATGCGCTGGTTTTTTGAGGATGTGGAATAAAGTAGTTATTGTATGCTTGGCAATGCAATGACGGTTTTTTCAATAAATGTTTTTTCGCCGCTCTCTACCGTAATTAGCCCCAAGTTTACCTTGCGTATGAGTTCACCCTGTTGTCCAAATAAGCTTAAACTCGCTTGGTATTTGCCATCATCCATGGGCAAGCGTGATAAATAAATCCGCTTGGGCAGGGTCAACCAGCTTCGGGTATCTGCTGTTTCCGTGGCAAATGCTGCAACATCGAACAATAACCCAGCAAATTCACCCCCCTGTTTTTGCGCCTGCCTTGCAATTGCCGCCTTCGCCATTGTTCTAGCTATCAATCGGGCAACCATCACTGCCTTATGACTTTCCAAAGAAGCCCTTGCAATGGCATCAATATCATTCATCACTTCCAACGCTACCGTCACTTCACCCACCGTTAAGCGAGCCGATGAAAAAGCCAACCTTCGAGATTGATAAACGGGTAATGATATGCGAACAGGCACCCCATCATCTGTGTTTACAAACACACTGGTGGAGCGTTTAATCGGCGCCAAACCAGCGTGAAACAATACTATAACCTCGCCCCTGCCTATGGCATCTTCGATAAAGCCATCATCCATATCAAATGCTTTTTTATACTTCACAAATTCATCCATCAGACCAAGCTGATAGCTTAAGCGCAGCAAATCCTTTTTTAAGAGCAAAGGCACTGCTTCTGATTCACCCTGATATGCTTCATAAGCTTTGCGATATGCAATCATCGCCTCATCAAGCTCATACTCAGCCTCGTAAATTAGCCCGGTTAAGTAGCGGGTGAATGCATCATCTTTAAGGTTATCTTCGCCTTCGGACAACTGTTTCAGCCGCTCATCCACTTGCAAAGCTTCAACCCTAGCTTCATCCAGTTGCCCCAATTCAATGTAGTTAAGTGCCTCATAGACATGAATGAGAACTTGTTCAAAATCCTCACCTTCATAACTCACAGCGCTATCATTAATCGTCACCGCACCTGCTTGTTCAACCAGACTGGTTGCTCGCAATGCTGCAATCAGCTCCTTCGCTTCTTCAAACGTGGTATTACTTTCAGCAAACAAGCCACTCATGCGTTGTAGCATAGCTTTATCCAACAAGTACAATAGTCGGTCGCGACCACTTGCTGGGTTTTTTTCAAGCTCAACCAAAGCTTCTTGTGGTTTTTGTTGTACCAATAAGCTTTCAATCTTTTGAAAGCTGTTGCTGTAGCTGGCACAGCCTGACAAAAACAACACAAGAAGCCCTAATGTATAAAGCTTATGCATGATAGATGTGTAAAAGGTCGCCTAGCGGAAACGTCCTGTTTCAAGAACTTTTTTGATTTTCTTCTGACCCAACCACACTTTGCGGTTATCTTTAAGGCTAATTAGTGTCAAATCAATTTGATAATACTTCACTTGCGTATCACCTGCTGCATCAAAAATCGTATTGATTTGTCCTTTGAGCATAAAGTCAGCCCCGGTTTCTTCACCCGCTACATTTTGCGTACCCATGCTGGCGTTGGCGGCTTGGTCTTGGCGTTCCGCTCGAATTTCACCGCGCTCTTTACTGGATGCTACAAACTCCACTTCACCAGAATTGATAAGCTCACGTTCCAAGTCATTGATAAATGTGCGTGTATTGATGTGCTCATGGCTAAGGTTACGCACTGCGCCAACGATTAACACTGGATTCTTACCATTTTTGACTTGGTAATTGGTTAACCACTTGCGCGACATCATATCACTCACCATACGCGATGAAACCAGCCTTGAATCGGTGTCATTCCAGTTGCCGCTCAAATCTTGCACACTATCGGTATCCACGCGTTCAACGGTCGTTGTTTTACATGCGCTCAAACCTGTTGCCAATATTGTTGCCATTGCCATTACTATCATTTTACGTTTCATACTTTTCTCCTTTCTCTCATCCAATTATATCTGTCATTCAACTATACTTCTTAATCAAACTTCAAGCACAGCCTGAATGGCTGCCAACAATGCAGGTGCAGCCGTTTCCGTGCGCATAATTCTTTGCCCAAACATTAAAGCCTCAAACCCTTGCGATTGCAAATATTCAAGCTCATATTGCGTCCAACCACCTTCAGGACCAATGGCTAATGTTATCTCTCCAGCTTTGGCGAAATCTTGGCGAATATCTTGCCACAGCTTAGCATCTCTTGGGTGCAATACAAAACATGCCCCCCGCTTTTCAACTGCTGTTAATTTCGCTTGCCAACGCACATCTGGAAGTGCTGTACGCTCCGACTGCTCCGCAGCTTCAATAACAATCTTCTGCCAGCGTTGCAGCCGCTTTTCCTTTTTGTTTTCAGGTAACTTAAGCGTGGCACGTTCACTGTTGACAATTTGAAAGCTTGCCGCACCCAATTCTGTTGCTTTTTGCAAAACCGTTTCAATTTTCTCGCTTCGGTTGGCTGCTTGAATAATGTGCACACGACAAGCAAGTTCGCGGTCAACATCCGTTTTTTCAGCAAGCCTGCACTGCGCCCCAGATTTTGCCAACAGGGTAAGTTCTGCTGCATACTCACCCCCCTTTCCATTAAACACGGTGATACTATCCCCTGTTTGCAAACGCATCACCTGCTTTAAATAGTGGGCTTGCTCCGCATCCATTTCGACCAAAGCTTGTGCCTGCAGCGGGGCATCAACATAAATTCGACAGCTCACGATTGCTCTTCCTCGAGATGCATTTGCAGGACAATTTTTCCACTTTGATGCCCTTGTTCAATCTTCTCATGCGCCAACTTCGCATCTTCTAGTGGTAAACTTTCATCAACATAAACCATCAGTTTTCGCTCATCAAAAAACTGTGCACATTGCTCTAAAATCGCAGCATGGTGCTCACCCAGTTCATGGGAAGATTGCAACATGGGCGTTAGCATCAAGGTTTGGCTTAACCGCACATTTTTAGTGCGCAATGTTTTCCAGTCGGTATCTTGAGGAAATTGCAAAATAGACACCAAATCACCATACAAACGCATGGCAGGAATAAGTTGTTTAAACGCATCACCACCCACTGTATCAAAGGCTACATCCACACCCAAACCGTCCGTCCAATCCAATAGGGTTTGCGCCACATCCTGCTCTTTATAATTAATCACAACATCTGCGCCCAATTCACGCACGAAAGCTTCTTTTTTATCATTGCTTACTGTGGTGGCAACTTCTGCACCCGCCAGCTTGGCAAGCTGAATTGCCACATGACCCACACCACCTGCACCCGCATGAATAAACACCTTCTGCCCTGATTGAAGTCTGGCTCTATCAAACAATGCTTCCCACGCTGTAATCAAAACCAAGGGGGCTGCGGCTGCGGCATCAAAATCCAAACTTTCAGGTTTTAAGGCAACAAATGCTGCTTTGACCACTGCATATTCTGCATAGTTGCCTACGCTTTCACCTGCATCTGATGTTTGCCCTAAACCACCATAACAATAATAAACGGCGTCACCCACTTGAAGGTGTTCCACATCCGCACCAACTTTTTCAATATACCCTGCGCCATCACAGCCTAATACAGCAGGGTATGCATCATCAAAGAACATCCCGCCAGCGCGCAGCTTGGTATCCACAGGGTTCACACCCGAAGCCAACACTTTGACCAACACTTCATCAGCACCACATGTTGCTGGTTTGACTGTATCTTGCAGCTGTAGTTCTTCAATAGAACCTGCTTGCTCAATGATGATTCTTTTCATTTCTTTCACCTTTGTGATTGTGCGCACTTCTTTCTAGCCGTATCGTAGGAAGCTAAGCATGTTTAGTGAAGCTTTGATTAAATAGCATTTGTTTGACAAGCTCCGCTGAGCTAACTACGTTTTTAATCAGTGGGATGAAACCACATTGTGATTTCATACGTATCACTAAAACAATAAAGAACATGAATTCAACGGAGTATCCCATGAAATACCTTATCACATTGGCTTTAGGATTTGTTTTATTCGCTTTGCCCACACCACAAGTTCAGGCTGATGAAATCAATGGTATTGCTGAAACGCCGACCATTGCCCGCATTTTGGGCAACGTCAAAGTATTTCGTAAGAATCGTTTTGAACGCGCTTATCGCGGCATGAAGTTGCAAAAAGGCGATGAAATTCGTACTGGTCGTCGTGGCCGTGCATACATTGATTTCCCAGACAACAGCCGTGTTAAGCTGGGCAACCGTTCACGTTTTTTGGTGCGTGACTGGGGCAAAACAGATGAAGGTATTTTCACTTCAACTTTGCGTATTTTCCAAGGTGCTTTCCGCTACACAGCAGGTTTATTAACCAGCGGCTACGCCAAACGTAGAACTTCTTTAACAACGCGAACTGCAGTACTTGGTGTTCGTGGCACTGATTTCTGGGGTCGTGTTGGTAAAGATAAAACATTCTTCTTATTGCTCGAAGGCGAGGTATCCTTGGCTCCAAGGTATGGTGAAGAAATTGTTTATAACGATGCAGGCAAAGCAGTAAATATCAATAATTCAAACATTTCTGAGCCTGAAGCTTTAACCATGGAAACTATTCTTCCCTTGGCAGCCGAAACTGAAATTGAGAGTGAGGGTTAAGGAAGCCCTAAACACGTCTGAATAAAGCAGGTTGCGATTCAGGGTATTCAAAATCTAGATGTGAGCTGCATGGAATAGCTGGCTATTGCTCAAACTAGCAACGCCGAGTTTGAATATACGGGGCTCATTATGCGCGTTCACAACTTGCTTAGATCTTCCTTAATAACCTTCTTTCTTCAAAAGCAGGTAACCAGCCAACCCAAAGAATAACATATTGGGAAACCATACAGCATAAATCACAGGGATTTGTCCACCAGTGACATAAACTTCAATCGCAGAACCAACCACATGATATAAAAGCCCGAATGTTATCGCTAACATCAATCCTTTGGAGCGTGCACCCAAACGTTCACCCATACCTGCACATAAGCTGTATGCGAGAATAACCATAATAAGGCAGCTGATAGGCGTAGAAATCTTGCGTTGAAGCTGAAACAAATAACCATTTGATTCTAAGCCCGCTTCCGCTAAAGCTTGTTCAAATTCATAAAGTTCTAACCATTGCATATCTCTTGGGTCTGGTGCTGCAACTGTGGTAGGGTTAAGGCTTGATGGTACGACCATGCTTTTAAGATACTGTGTTGAAAATCCGTTATTCTGTTCCGGTTTACTGATATAAGCGTGTTCAAGGTGCCACTGCCCTTGCACATACCTACCCTTATTGGCATCCACCCGCTCTACCCACAAGCCTGCATCATCTCGCTTCACCATCAATACTGAAAAATATCCATTCGTTAGCGGCGTTAAACGCATGAAATTATTGTTTTCATGCAACCATTGCACCCCTTGATTCAAGGGTTTTTCCTTATCAATATGAACCCGTTGGATATAACTCAATTTTTGATTCACCAAAGGTTCAACCCACTCACCCACAGCAAACATAAGCAACCCAATCACCGCCCCTGCCGCAAGCAAAGGTTTGAGCAATGTTGTGAATGTCACGCCAGCTGCGCGCAATGCCGCCAATTCGTGATTGTGTGATAGTTCCAACACATAAATAGCCACACCAATTAAAACCACAACAGGCATCAATTCAGAAATCATGAACGGTATCTTTAAAACCAAAAACTCAAGGAGCAGCTGCACAGTCAAACCGTTGCCCAAAAAACGGGCTTTATCAATGGATTCAGCAACCATAAAAATAAGCACAACGGCAACTGTAATTGCAGCAACACGGCTCAGCGTTGATAAAAAAATCCATCGAAATACAACAGTCATGGTCGTATCGTAAATTGTTACCTTTGATATGCAATGCTTATCGCAAATCAACAACCTTGCACCAAAAACACATCAAGGCAGACTAGCGACAACAAAATTATCTTGTCATTGAGGGGTGACTTTATGTTTTCAAGAATTTCAACTGTTTTTGCTTTATGCTTACTGACCATAACCTGTGCTACACCTGCAATCGCGGCTGACACAGGCTTCGTCGATAATATGTTCAACACCATGAATGACTACCTAATCACCATTCTCTTTTTTAATGTGTTGCCCGGCGATGTGGAATTTCCTTTTATCGTGGCATGGTTAAGTGCTGGTGCAATTTACATGACCATACGTTTTGGCTTCATTAACCTACGCATGATTGGTCATGCTTTTGATGTGATTCGTGGCAAATACCAAGCCCCTGAAGACAAAGGTGAAGTCACCCCCTTCCAAGCCTTAACCACTGCCCTTTCAGCCACGGTAGGTTTGGGTAATATCGCAGGTGTTGCCATTGCCATTATCATTGGTGGACCAGGTGCAATCATTTGGATGATGATTGCAGGTTTCTTTGGCATGAGTGCCAAATTTACTGAGGTCACACTGGGGCAACTTTACCGCCAAACGCGTCCTGATGGGCGTTTGATGGGTGGTGCAATGTATTACCT
>CAMZLX010000177.1 GCA_947311795.1 uncultured Zetaproteobacteria bacterium | reverse complement strand
TGAAACTGGGCCAGATGTTGTGCTTGCAGTGGTTTGTCGCGGAAACACACCCCGCGCATTGAATGAAAGACTGCAAACAACTGTTGAACAAATTCAACAACTGTATGGGCAAGCTTTTCAAAATTTTGATGGTGATACTGAACCTTTTGTTGGCATCGACGAACATTTGCACCCATTACTGGTGTCTGACTTCAAATCTGGAGAAGAAGGACAGGAACAAGAAAAGAAAAAGTCACCCATCAAAGCTATTCTTGTGGTCTCACTGATATTTATCGCAATTGCAGCGTGGCTTGGTTTTGAAGAAGCTGAACGGCAGCAAACCCAAACCAATTGGGATAATTACATTTCCAGACTACAAAGTGAAGATGGTATTATTATATCAACTGTTAAGCAGGATGAGCAAGGATATACTCTTTTAGGACTACGTGACCCGCTTAGTATTGACCCCTACAGCCTATTGGCTGAATTTCATATCAAAACTGATGTTCACTTCCTCATGCAGCCTTACCATGCATTGCAGGAATCCTTGGTATTAAAACGCGTTGCTCAACTGTTGCAGCCTCCCAAATCTATTCAGCTTAGCATACAGAATGGCATATTAACCTTAACAGGTACTGCTTCAGATGCTTGGATATCCCGAGCAGAAAAAGCAGCCCTTTATATTGATGGCGTTGAAAATATAGATTCTACCCAGCCTAAAAATATAATAAAAGCAGTTGCAAATGATGCCGAAATATTGAGGCGTATTATCGCTTCACTCAAGCCACCTTCCACCGTGGAAATGAAATATGCCAAAGGCATTCTTTACGCATCGGGTCAAGCATCCAATAGCTGGATTAAATTTGCTAAAAATAATTTTAGCAAAATTGAAGAAATTGATAGCTTCGACACCTCTAAACTATCCAGTAAAGGTGTAAAATGATTCAAAAGAAGATATGTATTTTGGGTGCGGCGGGTGTGGGTAAAACAAGTTTAACTGCCCAGTTTGTATACAGTAAATTTTCTGAGAAGTATTTATCCAGTATGGGTGTGAAAATCGACAAAAAGGTTGTTGATGTGGATGGGACTCAAGTCAACCTCATGATTTGGGATATTCATGGCGAAGAAAAGTATAAAAAAATACCGACCAGTTATTTGCGTGGTTCATCGGGCATTTTAATGGTGATTGATGGCACACGCTCTTCCACCTTGCAAACGGCTGAAGAAATTGTTGAGCGTGTCACAGCAGAACTGGGCAGTATTCCCCTGCTTTATTTGCTTAACAAATCAGATTTAGAGGATGCCTGGAGCATTTCAGAACCAGACATTCAAAAGCTCAAAGACACAGGCAACCCTGTTTATTTAACCAGTGCAAAAACAGGTGATAATGTTGAACTATCTTTTGCGAGCATTGCCAAAGCGATGTTAAATGGATGAATATTCCTGAAAGCATTCGTAAGCACCTCACCTCACACCAAATAGAGGCTTTAAAACCAGCGTGGGTTGAGCTGACATCAGGCAGTGAACACATCAAAAGTATGGGTGGCGCTTGGCAAGTTTATTTCAAAGGTAAACCACAGCCAGATCAACGCATCTCAGATATTTGTGAACTGTTGCAAGGTATGTTGCCCATTGTTGAAGATTTTGAGCTTCCCCATATGCAATTAAACAATGATGCATACACCGACATCCTCGCCTTCAAAGATGAACAATCCGATTGGCTACTTTTTTTCGATGTCACAGACAAAGTCTTGCAACTTCAGAAGTACCAACAAGTCGCCAATGAATTGAACCTACTCAAAGACCAAATGAGCCGAACATTAGGGCGCTATGTTGGTCAAGAAGTCAGCCAACGTGCGTTGGATGGCAAGCTTAGCTTTAAGGTCGAAGGCGAGCGCAAAGAAATCACCACACTTTTTGTCGATATTCGTGGTTTCACGCCATTTAATGAAAGCCATGATGCCCAAGAAGTGATGAACACGTTAAACCAATATATGAATGGTATGCTCAAGCCCATTTTAGCTTTTGATGGTATGATTGACAAAATCATGGGGGATGGCGCAATGGCAGTGTTTGGCGTGCTTCCTTCCGATATTTCAAGCGTTGATAATGCATTCCATGCCGCCTTAGATATTCAACGGCAAACCAAAGCAACAAATATACTACGCAAAGAAGCGGGGCAACCCATTTTGGGCGTGGGCGTGGGCATCGCCACCGGTGATGCTGTGCTTGGCATTTTAGGCTCACATGAGCGTAGAGCATTCACAGCCATTGGCAAACATGTCAATCTTGCAGCAAGGTTGGAATCCAATGCACGTGCGGGTGAAATATTAATGGACAGCAAGACCCTATCAGCGCTTTCTGATAAACCTCAGTGCCATAAAGTGAGTATTGAGCTTAAAGGTATAGGCAAAACCGAAGTCTTTGCCATTTTACCCAGCTAACTAATCGAGAATATCACCCAAATAAAGATTTACATTGGTAATATCCAACATGAAGTTACTACCTTGAACTTGTGTTAAAATACCCGCTTGCGTTAGTTTTTTTAGCTCTCTGGTCACAGACTCTCGCTGACAACTCAGCAGTTTACCCATAGATGCATGGCTTGGAAGATGAATTTTGACTTGTGCACCCTCTTCAGCTTTTCCTGTTTGGTCTGCCAAGGTTTTGAAATAATAACACAACTTCATACCGATATTCGGCTGGCTAAGGCGGCAAACAACCTCATGTGTTTTTAAATAACGCTTCAGAAAATGGGATGATAGTTTTTCACTGAAAGCGAGGTTGCCCATATTTTGTTTAAACTCAGAGTTTTCAATTTCAAGCAAGCAAACTTTGCTTGTAGCAATCACAGTTGCTGTACGCACTTTTGCGTTAAACATAGCCAATTCACCCACCAAATCACCTTCTTTAAGTTGATACAACAGCGTTTCATGACCTGAACCGGAGATTAAGCGTACATCCAATTGCCCACTTTTAACAATGTAACAAGTTTTCTTTCCGGTATCACCTTCATAAAGAAAAACATCATGCTTATCCAACCAAATTTCTTTGGTACGTTGAAAGTCTTCGGCTTTAAACGTTTTATTTAGAAGAATATCACCCATACTGCCCCCTCACCTATGTAATAAAAGTCACGTACTATAGATGTATTAATCGTATTTTTCATGTAACATATATCACCTTATGTATAGTATGTGTGCTATATCCTGTCATCTTTGGATTAAGGGGCAATTAATGATTCTACTGGTTGATGATAATTTGGATATGCTGGAAGCTTGTAAAAGTATCCTAGAGGATCATGGGTACCATGTTCGGTCTTGTTCAACTTCAAACGAGGCTATCCAAGCATTTCATGATCATCAAGAAGAAATAAAAATTGTTATCACTGACTATAGAATGCCAAATATGGATGGATTAGAGCTCATTCAAAACCTAAGAATGTACCAACCCAATATTAAAACGATTCTTATTTCAGGTGACTTTGACCGAAAACTTCCAAATAACATTACTTTTTTACAAAAACCATTTTCATTTGAAGCATTAATTCAGGAAATAAAGGCTTAACCTAAGTCTTTTATACGCTTCGCAAGCTCTGCTGCTTTGACTGCGCCATCCACAAGTGCTGCCCGCACTAACCCTGAACCTGCATTGATGCCTTCTCCATCTGTCGCACCCAAATAGCTACCTGGCAAAAGTTTAACCCCTTGCTCCACATAAGCGCGTTTCACAAAGGCTTCTTCATCATCCACAGGCAGCCAAACAAAAAACGAACCATCTGGAACTTCCCCACCATACACATCAAAGAAAGCATCCAAGCTATCACGGTACACTTGTAGATGTTGCTGCACATGGGTTTCGTCATCCCATGCGGCGGCAGCAACATGTTGCAGTGGTAATGGTGTCGCAGGTCCGGTGTAGCTACGCAATTTGGAAAACTGCTGAATCAACGCCGCATCACCTGCAATCAAACCTGAACGCAACCCAGGCAATGCCGAACGTTTGGACAATGAGTTCATCACCAAACAACGTTTGTAATCCTTATTGCCCATATTTTGCGCAACTTCAAGCAAACCAACAGGTTTATCCTCGTAATATATTTCAGAATAACATTCATCTGCCAATACATAAAAATCAAACTTTTCAGCAAGCTTTAGCAGCTTGGTATAATAAGCTTCATCAGCGACCCAACCTGTAGGGTTGGATGGTGAACACACATATACCAATGCTGTATCCCCCCAAACATCATCGCTAATACCATCAATATCAGGAGCAAACTCTGTGGCTGCCGTACATGGTTGAAGGTATGGCTTACCACCCGCTGTAATCGCTGCACCCAAATAAATTTGATACATGGGGTTGGGCATCATCACCCAAGGTTTATTATCAGCATCGGGGTTAATCAAGGCGTGGGCTGCAGCAAACAAAGCTTCACGTGTACCGTTCGCACTCAACACTTGGGTATTGGCATCGATATTTTTTAAACCAAAGCGGCGTTTGAGCCAGTTTGCAATACTCTGCCGCAAAAAATTATTACCTGTGGTGGTTGGATACTTGGAGAAACCAGATAAGTGAGCATCCAATGTCGGCTGAACAAAGCTTGG
>CAMZLX010000176.1 GCA_947311795.1 uncultured Zetaproteobacteria bacterium | reverse complement strand
TTTCCCTTTGATGGATAAACCCGCCAAATTCACTGCGGATTATGCCTACACTTTACGCGCCATGAAACAGTGGCAAGTAAAAAACCAAACATCTGTATTGGTGTGTAAGTCGGATGTTATCGTGGGTGGATTAACGGCAAATATTGCCTTGTTTGACGGCAATCGATGGCTCACACCACAAGGAAAAGGCGTGTTGTGTGGCACAGTTCGCCAGTTTTTATGCGCTAAGGGTTTGCTGCATCCACAAACATGCACCGTTGCAGCGCTTAAGCATATACAAGCTGCTGTGTTACTTAATGCGGGTTCGTTTATACAAGTTATTCATTCCATCAATCAAATAGCTTTGGATACTCAACACCCTGCCATCAACACACTAAAAGAAGCTTTAGCCGCAGAACAAGGTGTGCGATGATGAAAAAGAAAGTCCTGTGGTTAATATTGATTGTATTTAGCTTTGTTGGTGTGCTCGCGGCATATATAACATATCAAGTGCAAGCAGACGTAGTGGTCACGCCACAAAACATTGAAATTCCTAACGGTGCATCCAGCAAACGCATTGCCCATTTACTTGAAGATAAACAAATCATCACATCCGCACCCATTTTTGCATTGTATTCTAGGCTTTCAGGGCAAGCCGTTAAACTTAAACCAGGTTTATATCATGTTGAAGGTGAGCTTAATATGCCAACCCTGTTGGATATTTTAACGCAAGGTAAAGTATTGCAATTCAAAGTGACCATCCCAGAAGGTTTGCGCAGCGATGAAATGCTCCGCTTGCTTGCCGATAAAACACAAACACCATTGAAAGACTGGCAATCTGCACTCAAAAACATCGTTGGTGATGGCGAATATGAAGGTTTATTTTTGCCAGAAACGTATGTGTACAGCAAACCCATACATCCCCAACAAGTTTTGCAGCAAATGTATGATGCCCGCGCTAAAGTTGAAGCCAAGCTCGCCCAAGAAAAAGGTTGGGATGAAAATCAAATCAAGCGCAACCGCATCATGGCATCCATTGTTGAGAAAGAAACGGCATTACCCAAAGAACGGGTTTGGGTATCTGCTGCGATTCATAACCGCTTAAAGAAACATATGGCGCTACAAATGGACCCAACAGTGATTTATGGTTTGTATCGCACCCAAGGCGATTTTAACGGCAATATCAGACGAAAAGATTTAAGAACCAACACCCCTTGGAACACCTATACCAACAAAGGTTTACCCCCCACGCCCATTTGTAACCCCGGTGCTGAGAGCCTTCGTGCTGCAGCATACCCTGCCGATGTCGATTACCTTTATTTTGTCGCCGATGGCACAGGTGGTCATGCTTTTGCAGCCACGCTTGCGGAGCATAATGCCAATGTGAGGCAATGGATTAGGATTGAGCGCAAACGTAACCGCAAGAATTAGACGAATGATTTAAGTTAGTCTTTCTTTTCAGGTAAGCCTGTAAACTCAATATAAATATATTTGGCTTCTTCGGATTCTTTGCTCACCGCTTCTTCCAAAGAGCCACGAACATTATCCAAACGCTGCATAAAACGAATCGCCTGCTGCACTTCCTCTTCGCTCATGTCCCGAAATAATTCTTCTTCTCTAAGCTCCAATTCAGCCATCACAATACTTTCATTGGGCGAAATCACGATGCTGTGAATATGACGCACATCTTGGACGCGGTTATCTTTTGTCCAAGCATCCAATGCCACCTGATTAATTTCACCATCGGATACATTAAGCAGATACTTTTTATTGGTTGCAGCCAAGAAAAATGCTAAAAAGCCCATCAACAAACCAATACCAAGCGCTGCGCCCACATCAAACAATGGCGAACCCGTATATACTGCCAAACTCATACCCACCAAGGCAAACAAAAGGCCAAGCACGGCAACCGTGTCTTCAATCAACACCGCCAGCGTGGTGGGGTCACGGGTTTCACGAACATACTGCATGAACCCCATATCTTCTTCTTTTCGCTGACGTGTAAATTCTTTAAACGCCACTAAAAACGAATAGCCTTCCACAACAAATGCGAAGCCAATAACGCCAAAAGCAATCCAGCTCATTTCAGGCTCATGCCCATGTTTAAGCTGTTCAAGTGAATGCATCACCGTATATACGCAACCGAGGAAGAAAATAGTAATCGCGGACACCAAATTCCAAAAATACTGCTCTTGCCCATACCCAAAATGGTATTTCACATCCGCCACACGTTGCGATCGTTTTAGCCCCAAATACAACAATGCTTGGTTTGCCGTGTCCGCTAAAGAATGAATTGCTTCAGCAAGCAATGCACTTGATCCCGAGAAGGCAAAACCTATAAACTTCGCAACCGTAACCAAACCATTGGCAATAACTGCCGTAACAACCGCTTTCGTGGAACCATGTGACATTCAATTTTCTCCGTTTACACTCACGCTATGTGGACATACCAACATAAAAATTTCAAAGTGCATCAAATTCCTGCATTAAATGACAACTATATTTATATTATTGAAGATTGTCATGCTAATACCGTTCTGGTGGTAGATCCTGCTTTGGCAAGCCTTGTTATTGAAGCTTGTGCCCAACTTCACCTCAAACCGACACATATCCTCAACACGCACCACCATTGGGACCACACGGATGGTAATGAAGGGCTTGTTCAAACCTATCACTGTGCGGTCATCGGCAACCAAGATGATGCTAAGCGTATCCCATGTATATCGTACCCTATTCCTGCGAAAGGCTCTTTCGTGCTGGGCAACTTACACATACAAAGCATGGATATTCCTGGCCATACATTAGGACATATTGCTTATGTAATTGATGATGCTTTGTTTTGTGGAGACACTTTGTTTGGCGGTGGTTGCGGGCGTTTATTTGAAGGGACACCTGCACAAATGTGGCAAAGTTTGCAAAAGCTTGCCGCCTTACCTGATACAACCCGCTTTTATTGCGCCCATGAATACACGCTACCCAA
>CAMZLX010000175.1 GCA_947311795.1 uncultured Zetaproteobacteria bacterium | reverse complement strand
GCCGATAATTGGGCAAAGGGCATATTGGCATGTTCTGCCATAATTTTTGCCAGTGTTGTTTTGCCTACACCCGGCGGCCCCCAAAAGATGCACGATACAGCCCGACCTTCTTGCAACGCATGGGCAAACCAACCTGTGGACTCAGTGCAATCAAGCTGCCCCTGCACATCTTCTAACTTGTGGGGTCTAAGCCTATGCGCAAGCGGCACTTGCACATCCGAAAGCTGCAAACCTGGTAGCGCTGTATTCATACCTTAATCATCAATCTAAATTCTTTTACTCAATGAAAATAAGAAGTTGTAACCTGAATCTTTATAATCGCCAGCGTATATACCCGAAGCAGATATATTGTTACGAATATAACCTGTGAGTGTCATATCCAAATGCATGGTAGCCATTTCCCCACCAAAACCGATGGAAATTTTATGCCCGTTTGAATCAGATAATAAAGGTTGGAAACCTGCAGCTTGGTTTGCGCCTTGTTCATAAGCATAACCAAAACGAAGTTGCGTATCGTGACGCCAAAACCAAGTGGCACCCAACATAATATCCGTGGTATCTCTTAAGTTGGCAAGATTGCTTTGACCATTCCCACCAGAACTGATGACATCAAGACTTTGAAGCGATGACCAGTTGCTGCGTTTAACATCCAACTCCCACAACATCTCATCATCCATCAAGGTGTGTGCAATGCCAATGCTCCACTCTGTTGGCAAATCAATGTTTACTTTGTCGCCCGCACCATTACTTGCTTTTGCCGTAGTTCCATTGCGGTAATGCGCACCCAATGTCCAGAGTGGCATAAATTCCCAGCGCAGACCAACATGTGCGCCCACATCACTCCAATCTGAGCCAGAGAAGGATTTTCCGCCTGTATCCAAACGAAGCTTTGTGTCATAAATATCAGCACCAAGGCTAACGCCCAAAGTGTTGTTCACCCGCCAAAAGCCATCCAAGGTATAGCGCGACATTTCTAAATTCATAAAACCTAATGATGGGAAAGCAGCGCTCCAATCCGAGCGAACATCATAAGGGTTGGATAAACTCCATGCCATGCCTACATTACCGCCTTTGGGCAGCCACGACAATGCAAAGGCTTGGCGCGTACCAAGATGATTATTACTGTCATAACCTACACCAGCAATGTCCACACTGTGAAAACGATTGCGTGACACACTATTAAACATGGCTTGCACGCCTTCCTGCCATGCCAGCCCAGCAGGGTTATAAAGCGCATCGGCAATGTTTCCTGTGCCTGCTATCACCGCATTCACTGAACCTGCTGTTGCAGGGGTTAAATCCGTACTGGCAAAAGCCGCCGCGTAAGAAGATGATGAAAAAGCACTGGTCAAAACTAGGCTTAACATCACCCTTCTGATGTTTTGTTTAACAACTAAACTCACGATAAAGCTCCAATCACATCCACACCCTCAGGTGCAACAAATTCAAATATTTCAGGGTTTGGCGGCGTGGTCTGCATGTCCAACAGATACAATCGATTGGCATTACCCAGCACATCCCGACTTTCAATCCATACAAGCTGATTCCCCTGCACACCCAACCAAACTTCAACGGCTTGATAACCTTCGCCTAAACTCACATGCCAAGCATCAATACCTTCCACTTTCTCCAATGCCACCACTTGCACATCTTTTAAACCAATACGCCCATCAAGAAGCTGCATCACCACAGGGTCAACCTCACCCAAGTCTTGCAACTTCTGCGCTTGCAATAAATCAGGCTCATACAACCACACACCATCACCATTGCTCACAAAAAGTTGCTCGTACGGTTTGATATAACGCCAGCGAAACTTACCCGGTCTTAACACTGCAAGTTCACCCGTATATTCGCGCTTTCCACCTTCTGCATAATGTAGCGTCTGCTTAAATGGTGTGGAAAAACCTTTGATGTCTGCTAAAGCAGTTAAGGTCTTGCCCAAGCTTGAGTCTGGTGCAACCGACGTATTCGTTGCCCAAGTGGTTGTACTCATCAACAATAAAAAAGAAAAGAATAATTTAATCAATGTGACCTGCATCCTCTGCTGACCGAGATAGCACTTGGCGAACACCGCCAGCACCCGGAGGTGTGACCAAACCATCACGCTCCATTTGTTCAACAATACGGCTGGCGCGATTATAACCAATACGCAAATAACGCTGCACCATAGATACAGAACACTTGCCTTTATCTGCAATCAAATCTGCCGCTTCGTTGTATTTTTCATCTTTTTCATCACCCAAATCATCCGCGCCGTCCGCTTCACCATCAGCAGAGACGGCAAACACTTCCATACGATAATCGGGTTCACCTTGTTTCTTCAAATGCTCAACCACATCCATCACTTCTTGGTCATCAATAAATGCACCATGCACCCGCATAATATCTCTGCCTAAATTGGAAAACAGAGCATCACCATGACCCAACAATTGCTCTGCGCCCATTTGGTCTAAGATGGTGCGTGAATCAATCTTGGAGGAGACTTGAAATGCCAAACGGCTAGGCAAATTGGCTTTAATCAAACCTGTAATCACATCCACAGATGGACGTTGCGTAGCTAAAATCAAATGCAAACCTGCCGCACGAGCTTTTTGCGCCAAACGACAAATTGACTGCTCCACTTCTTTACCTGCAACCATCATCAAATCTGCCAATTCATCAATAAGAATAACGATAAACGGCATGTGTTCCGCTGTTTCACCTTC
>CAMZLX010000174.1 GCA_947311795.1 uncultured Zetaproteobacteria bacterium | reverse complement strand
GCTTCTGCACCCAAAAATTCAACCAACATAAAGTTGACATATTTGAGGTTGTCATCAATGCGGGCATCCAAGTCATCTGCGTTCAAATCAACCAGACGAATACCACGGCGTGCTGTTTTATCTTCATAACATGGGCCAATGCCGCGCCCTGTTGTGCCAATCTTACCTTTGCCTTTGGCTGCTTCTCTGGCTGCATCCAAAGCACGGTGATAGGGAAGAATAAGTTGGCAGCGGTCTGAAATACGCAAACGGTCATTTACTGGAATATCGGCTTCAAGCAACATATCCAATTCTTCCACCAAGCGGAATGGGTCAACAACAGTGCCATTACCAATCAAGCTTAAGATGTTTTCATGCAAAATACCTGATGGAATATGATTTAAAACAGTCTTTTGGTCGCCAATGACCAAGGTATGCCCAGCATTAGGCCCACCCTGAAAACGGGCAACCACATCCATTTTTGGTGCAAGCAGGTCAACAATTTTACCCTTGCCCTCATCGCCCCATTGAATCCCAATCGCTACTGTGTTTGTCATTGTTTATCCCTTAAAACGTATACTTCAAAACTTTCTTATTCAATTTCTTTATCACTAAACCCAATGTTCATGATTTCTCTCAAGCACGAGGCTTAAAAATATTCACTTACATGGTTCGTAAGCTTCGTATTTTTATAACGCCGCTATCAGCAAAACAGAGAGCATTTAACTGTCGAGCCATGACCACAGGTCAAATGAAAACCCCGTCGCTGGCATATCCCGACCATGCGCTGCCATCATGGTATCATACCGTCCACCATGCAATAAAGCATGGGCTGAACCACTGGAAAAACCTGAAAACACCATACCATTGTGATACAAAAAGCGAGGTGTTACGGCTGCATCAATCACAATATCCACTTCACCTGAAAGCTTACTCTGCACCGTAGACACAAGCGTTAACAACTCATTCGCTGCCACATCAAAATCGTCGCTGATTAAACCAAGGTTGGCTTTCAACCACGCTGCATCAGCTTTACCCGCAGATAAGTCGGTTAATGCAGCAACCGTTGTTTCAGCAAAGCTTTCCTTATCAAGCTGTGTCTTCAAATCTTCAGGCGAATAACGGGCAATCAATTGAACCCATGTTTCCACAGAAGCTTGAGAACCCGCAATCAAGGCATGAATAATGCCCATGTGACCCACTTGCAATACTGGGTTACTAAAACCTGCTGTTGCCATAGACAATGCTGCCAAGTGAATCACTTCCACATCGCCTTCAACGCCGGCAAGACCTAAACATTCCACACCTGTCTGCCACTGCTGGCGAGAACCTGTGCGCACATCGGGGCGCGCCAACATAATCTGCCCTGAATAATGAAGTTTTAAAACATCTTCACTGCTCAAACGTGTGGCAACAATGCGCGCAATTTGCGGTGTCATATCGGGGCGAATGGCCAACAAACCTGCATCCGCAGGGTCAGAAAAGACAATCGTTTGGTCGGATAAGAAGCTTCCTGCCCCAGAATTTAACGCATTTGGGCGCTCAACAATGGGTGGAATCACCTCTGAAAAACCTGCGTTTTCATAGGTTTCCCTAAGCTTAAATTGCAATGTTCTTAGTGCTTTAGCGCGATGTCCGAATGCATCGTCTAAGCCAAGAATAGGTTTAATTGTGCTCACATCGCCTCCAAATTCACATGATGAACAGTAATCACACTTTTCAAAGATTCCAGCGCAGATATCACATCCGCACTCGGCTCGGAATCAATCGTGATTAAAGCCAAGGCTTTATCCTTGCCAGCTTTGCGCCCTAACCTGAAATCACCGATATTGATGCCTGAATCAGCCAAGGTGGTGGCAATATCTGCAATAGCACCGGGTTCATCCTTGTTTTCAATGAACAGTAAACGACCTTTGGGTGTGAGTTCCAGCTCACATTCATCCACAGTCACCAAACGCGGGTTTTCACCATCAAACACAGTGCCTGAGACGCATCGCCAACCATCATCACCTTCAACAATGAGCTGCATCAAACTTGAAAAATGTTCAGCTGTTTCCGTAAATACCTCTTCAAGCTCTATGCCTCGTTCTTTGGCAAGCACCTGCACATTCACCGCATTCACTTCATCCATACTTTGCGACAATAAACCTTGCAGCATGGCATTGATCATCGGTACGCGATTGAGCTTGCTCACCTCACCTGCAAGGCGAATAGTCACCTTATCATAACCCGGGCGCATGACCTGCCCCACAAACTTCCCCAAGGCACTGGCAAGGCCCATAAATGGCGCAAGTGCTGCGGCTTCTTCTTCGGATAGCGATGGCACGTTCACTGCATTTTTGATGCTTCCTGTGAGTAAATAGCCCGACATTTGTTCGGCAATTTGCACAGCCACATTCTCTTGGGCTTCATCACTGCTTGCCCCGATATGTGGTGTAAATGTGATGTTATCCAATGCAAACAACTTGTTTTCACGCGCAGGCTCTTGCTCAAACACATCCAGTGCCGCTGCTCTTAAATGCCCAGATTTACATGCATCATACAATGCATCTTCATCCACAATGCCACCGCGCGCACAGTTGACCAAAACCGAACCTTTTTTCATGGTTTTCAACACATCTGCATCTATCAGGTTTCGCGTGGCATCAATCAAAGGCACATGAATGGTCAAGACATCCACCATTGCCGCAAGTTCGGCAACGGTATCCACCTTGGTCACACCCATGGCAGATGCGCGTTCATCGGAAATAAACGGGTCATACACAAACACCGACAAATGCAGCCCTTTGAGGCGGTCGCAAACGATTGAGCCAATATTACCCGCACCAATCACACCTGCTTTTTTGCCTGTCAGCTCCATACCCATAAATTTGGCTTTTTCCCACTTGCCAGCGCGTGTGGATGCTGTGGCTTGCGGGATTTGACGTGCTGCGGCAACGATGTGTGCCACTGCCAATTCAGCCGTGGTAACGGTGTTGCCAAAAGGTGTGTTCATCACGACAGTGCCACGACGCGAACACGTTGCAACATCAATATTATCCACACCAATGCCTGCCCTACCAATCACTTTAACATTTATAGCTGCATCCAACAGTTTATCTTTTAATGTGGTTGATGAGCGCACTGCAATACCATCATAATCACCTGCGATGTTGATTTGCTCTTCAAGCGAAAGCCCTGGTTTGTAGTCCACTTCAATACCATGCGAACGAAACACCTCAACGGCGCGTTCGCTCATTTTATCAGCAATCCAGACTCTTGGGCTCATGGTAATTTCCTATTTAGCGTTGTTATGAATTGGTTTTTATTGATTGTTACGGGCAAAATCTTGCATGAATGCCACCAAAGCATCCACGCCTTCTTCTGGCATAGCGTTGTAAATACTGGCGCGCATTCCACCCACAGAACGATGTCCTTTGAGAGTGATTAAACCTTGCTCGGTTGCGCCTTTAAGAAATGCAGCGTCTAAACCCGCATCCGCCAACGTAAACGGCACATTCATCCAAGAACGATCGGCTTTGCTTACTGGGTTGGCATAAAAGTCGCTACCATCAATCGCGGCATACAATTTCGCAGCTTTGCGCCCGTTGACCACACCCATGGCATTTAATCCACCCTGTGCTTTAATCCATTCAAACACCAAACCAGCCATATACCAGCTATACGTTGGCGGCGTGTTATACATGGAATCATTATCCGCATGGGTCTGATAGTTCAACATCGCAGGTGTGTTTTCTGCTGCATGACCCAACAAGTCTTCACGGATAATCACAATGCAAAGCCCTGCAGGACCAATGTTTTTCTGCGCACCTGCATAAATCATGGCGAATTTCGACACATCAATCGGGCGCGATAAAATTGTAGACGACATATCGGCAATCAATGGCACACCGTTCGTTTCAGGAATGTAATCAAATTCAACGCCACCAATGGTTTCATTGGGTGTGTAATGCACATAAGCCGCATCAGGATTGAGTTTGAGTTCAGCTTGGCTAGGCACAGTGGTAAACCCACCTTCTGAAGTATCTGCGGCAAGGTTTACATCGCAATAACGCTTGGCTTCAGCAATCGCTTTCTTCGACCACATGCCTGTGTTGATATAATCCGCACTGGTTTTATCACCCAAAAGATTAAGTGGAATCGCAGCAAACTGCATAGATGCCCCGCCTTGCAAAAACAACACCTTATAATTGTCAGGAATAGCCATCACATCGCGCAAGTCTTGCTCGGCTTTACTCGCGATAGACATGTATTCCTTGCCTCGATGGCTCATTTCCATGACCGACATGCCAGAGCCGTTCCAGTCCAACATTTCTTGTTGTGCGCGCTCGATAACTGCAGTTGGCAGCATGGCTGGCCCTGCACTGAAATTAAACAATCTTGTCATGGTCTTTGAATCCTTTTGATGATGTAAGGTTGGGCAATGAGATAGTCGCCACATTTTTTATGCGGAAAAGATAGCCGTAGTTTCCCAATTTCTCAATGGATAAAAAACTTTAACCTCTTCTCTGTAGCAAAAAAATCTAGCGTGCCACTTGATATTTACTTAAACCACAGTGAACGCAAAGCTCTGTAATATTCTTAGCCTTGGAAGTGAGGCTTTAGCCTCGCACGAGTGAAACAAATATAGAAACTTTACCAAACATAAAGCCAAAGCCTTACATTTAGTTTTGTGAGAGGCGAGGCTAAAGCCTCACTTCCAAAAAAACACCGATACCTGCATCAATGCGCCGTCGTTCCCGCAGGCATATTCACTGCCACCGTTTTGATTTCACCAAATTGCGCTTCATATCTCGCCACATTTTCCAATAAAGCATTGGCAATGCGTTTGGCATGACCGGGGGACACAATCACCCTGCTATTGACCACACCTGCAGGTGGTGTGCCGAGGATAAAATCGAGCACAAACTCTTCTTGGCTATGCGTGACCAGCATTTGATTGGCATATTTACCACTTTGCACCTCTTGCGGCATATTGATTTGTAGTTCTTGGGTTTTGTTGTCTTCGCTCATGACAGTTCCTTTTTCACTTCTTGGTATAGTTCTTCAAGTGCTTCAATATCTAAATCTTTCAGCTTGATTTGCTTGCGTTCAGCAAGATTTTCCATGCCTCTGAATCGTTTATCAAACTTGCGATTAGTGCGCATCAAGGCTTGCTCAGGGTCAACACCCAGTTTACGGGCATAGTTGACCAAAGAAAACAGCACATCACCAAACTCATCTTCAATTTTACGCTTATCGGCTTCGCTACCATCCGATGTTTCAATTTCATGGGATAACTCGGCAATTTCTTCTTGAATTTTATCTGTCACACCGCCCAAGTCAGGCCAATCAAACCCTACCCTTGCCGCACGCTGTTGTTGTTTGGCGGCATAACTCAAAGCAGGCAGCGGCGGGATACCATCCATCAGGCTTTTGCGTTCGGTGTTTTTGGCATCTTTAAGCTGCTCCCACTGCTCATTGATGTCATCAGGGTTGGCATCGGCAAACACATGCGGGTGCCGGTAAATCATCTTTTCAATCAAAGTGTCAAACACATCGGCAAGGTCAAACTTGCCGCGTTCTTTGGCAATCACGGCATAAAAGGCAATTTGAATCAGAATGTCGCCCAATTCCCCTTTCAAATCATCCCATTCATCGGTTTCAATGGCTTTTTCAACGGCTTCCAAGACCTCATGCGTCTCTTCCAAAGTGTATTTACGCAGGGATTGCAGGGTTTGTTTCTTATCCCAGTCGCATTCCACCCGCAGCACATTCATTAAGCTATCTAAGCGGTCAAAGGGATTATCGTGTTTACGCACTCTATCTGGCATAAGCATAACCTTCATCGTCATTCCCGCGCAGGCGGGAATCTATGAGTTGCAGTCGGTGGATGAATCTCCCTTTCGGTCGTTGCTTCGCTCCCGCCTTCGCGGGAATGACAAACAGAGAAATCTTAGGTGGTAATAACATTATGATGCCTCATAAAACATGTTTGGATTGATGTGAAACAGCTCTTGGTAGCCATCGTCATCCTTTTCAATGCAAACCACGCCTGCATTTTGAAAGCGTATAGGTTGGGTGTCCACATCACCACACAAAAGCAATGAAGCAAGGCGCGGCAAGTGCGGCAAGTGCCCCACAATCAAGGTGTCATCTTGCATAGCATTGAGTTTGGCAGCCCACACTTCAGGGTTGGCATTGGGCGACAAATCATCGGCAAACATCACATCTTCTTTGATATGCCATGCCTCAGCAAAGGCTTGGGCAGTTTGCTGCGCTCTTAATCTACCACTGTGAAAGACAAATTTCGGATGGGGTTTGACAAACAAACTCAAGAAACCTGCTGTGCGCGTAATATCCTCCCGCCCATGGGTTGAGAGCGGACGTTCTGGGTTTTGCGCTTTATCCACAGCGACCGCGTGTTGAACTAGATAGATTCGCATGTAAGGTTCTCCCAAGTTATCATATATCCAAATCATTACAGAGGTCACACCATGGTTCAATTAAAAACTGATGCAGAAATTGAAGCCATGCGCCCAGCATGTCAGGTCGCAGCCGATACTTTGGTGATGATTGAGGAATATATCAAACCCGGCATCACCACCGATAAAATTAATCAAATTGTCCATGATTATACCATAGAACGCGGCGGTATCCCTGCCCCGCTCAACTATCACGGCTTTCCCAAGTCTGTGTGTACCTCCGTTAATCATGTGGTGTGCCACGGCATTCCCGATAATAAAAAGCTTAAAGATGGTGATATAATAAATGTGGATGTCACCACCATTGTTGATGGTTGGCATGGTGATACCAGCAAAACCTTTTATGTGGGCAAACCCAAGGTGCGGGCGCAAAAGTTGGTTGAAGTGGCGCGTGAAGCATTGCAATTGGGCATTGATGTGGTCAAACCCGGTGCAACCTTGGGCGACATCGGACATGTGATTCAAACCTTTGTTGAAAAGAATCGGTTTACTGTGGTACGCGAATATTGCGGTCACGGTATTGGTCGTGTGTTTCATGAACAACCGCAAATTGTTCACTTTGGTAAACCTGGTGAAGGTTTAGAGATTAAAGAAGGCATGGTCTTTACCATTGAACCTATGGTGAATGCGGGTAAACACCCTGTTAAAGTGCTCAATGATGATTGGACAGTCGTCACCCGCGATAGAAGCCTGTCTGCGCAATTTGAGCATACCATGGTGGTACGCAAAGATGGTGCGGAAATCTTAACCTTACCAAGCCAAGGAGCTTAAAGATGAAATTATGGATAAGTAGTACGCTCTTGTTTGCTTTGATAAACCCCGCTTATGCTGAAGATGTTGCCGTTGACACATACGCTTCGCCGCAAATGGATATTTATGCTGCCGCTGAAGCACCTGCACCTGTTGTTGTTGCTCCTCAGCCTATCACCATGCCTGGTTTATCCCGCGAAGATACTGCCGCACTCCATTTAAGCATTCTGCGCGATGAAGTGGATAATATGACGCAGGTCGGTTTCTTCGGCTCGCTTTTTGCAGCCAACGAAGAGCTGCAGCAGGCCCTTACCCAAGATATTGAATTGTTTTTGGCTGTGTATAGCGATTTAAGCCTCACTGCCGAAGCCATGCAACTTAAAGGTGATATGCTGAGCAAACAGCATCATCCTGAAGCGGCAGCTGTTGCCTATTTGCAAACCATGTATGAATTTCCCAAGACCGATGCAGCAAGGCAAGCCAAACAAAAGGTCAAAGACATTCTTGAAAAAGACTGGGATGATTATGCGGATGATGTGCGGGCTACGCTTCAAGCTGTGCCAAACGCAGGTGTTGCCGACCGCTTACGCAGCCTTATCAATCAATTGTATCCCATCAATGATAAAGATTTGGTGGCTGCATTAACCTTATTGCAGCTCGATTTTCTCAAACGTTTCTCCGATGATGCTCATGCCGATGAAGTGCAAATATTATTGGCGCACAATATGGGTGCAGAATCCGCAGAAGCGGGCGTATTTGGTTTCAAAAAATTACTCGCCCTTTACCCCAACAGCAGCTACCGCCCCGAAGCCATGCTTGCCATAGCCGATTTGCAACGTACGCGCCTCAAAGCTTATGAAAAAGCAGAGCAAAACTATAAAGTGTTGATTGATACCTACCCTGAGCACAAACTCACCAAAAATGCTTATGAACATTTGGCATTAACCCAAGCTGAGGACTTGAAAAAGTATCCGCAATCCATTGCGACATACTCAAAAATCGTAGCGCTTTATCCAGACGATAAAATCAGCTTGTTAGCGCTTCAACACAAAGCCAAGCTGCAAGAGCGCAAAACAGATGAGCCAAGAAAAGCTGTGGCAACGCTGCGCCAGCTTGCCACCATGTTCCACGGCTTTGAAGCCACGGATGCGCTTGAAGATGCGATTAGCATTGCCAGGAAAAAGTTAAAGGATGACAAGCTTCTTTTTGAAGTCAGGCAGCAATTGGTTAATGATTACCCGAATAGCGATGCTGCACCTAAAGCATTGTTTAATATGGCTGAATCAACCAACGATACTGCGCTTTACGGTCAATTCTTGAAACAATATCCCGACCATAAACTTGCCAAAAAAGTTCGTGAAAAACTTCAGCCTAGTCGTTGATAATTTTGTTTGGGGTGCAGAAGAGGCTTTTGCTAATTTAGGGCAAGTCACACTGCTTCCCTTTCAAGACATCACACCTTCCACCATTCGTTTTGCCGATGCCTTGATTACCCGCTCATCCATTCAGAGCAATCAAGCTTTGTTGCAAGGCTCAAATGTTTCTTTCGTGGGCACAGCAACCATTGGCGATGACCATGTGGACAAGGCTTATTTGGCAGCGCAAAACATCGCCTTTGCCTCGGCTGCGGGAAGCTCCACCGATGCTGTGGTTGAGTATATGCTTGCATCATTATTCACTTTAGAGACTTTAGGCAATTTCTCGTTTTCAAAGGATAAACTTGGTATTGTTGGTGTAGGTCGCATTGGTTCATTATTGGATAAAGCATGCGCTCAACTTGGGCTAGAAACCCTGCTTAATGACCCGCCTAGAGGTTTAGAAACTAGCCTTAATAAAGTCTTAGCATCAGCAGACATTCTCACCCTGCACACGCCCTTGGAAAAAGGTGGGAAGCATCCGACCTATCACTTGATTGGTGCAGATGAGCTTGCCAAGTTTCAGGGCAAAGGCATCATCAATGCAGGGCGTGGTGCATGTGTGGACAATCAAGCGTTGTTGGATTGGCTCAATCAAGATGATGAACATTTTGCTGTGTTGGATTGTTGGGAAAACGAACCCAACATCAGTTTGGAACTCTTAAAACATCCGCAAACCATCATCGCCACCCCACATATCGCAGGGCATTCTTTGGATGGCAAGGCGGCAAATACTTACTTTGTTTACAAAGATTTATGCGACTTTCTTCAAGTTTCGCCCACATGGGATATGGATGCTGCATTACCTGATGTTACTCAAACTTTAGCACAAGGTTTATCCAAATCAGCATTAGCCTTGGAAATGTATCCTATCCAGAATGACACGTTAGCCATGAAAGAAGCGGCAAGTTCGGATAACTTCAAAGTCTGGTTTTCATCGTACCGTAAAAACTACCCTGTGCGCCGCAGTTGGGCTAAAGTATTAGCTGTTAACAACTACCCCGAGGACTTATTCTTTTGATAACCATCAAAAACGAAGCAGACATGGTTAAACTCGCCCAAGACTTGGCAGAAAAGTGCCAAGCAGGTGATTGTTTTGCCCTGCATGGTGATTTGGGTGCTGGCAAAAGCTTTTTAGCAAGAGCCATGATGCGTGCGCTTGGCGTGACCGATGAAGCTTTGCCCAGCCCAACCTTTGCCATTATTCAGGAATATGATGCAAGCAATACAATTAAAGTCGCCCATATGGACTGGTATCGCTTAGAAGATAGTTTTGATGTGGCAAACCTTGGTGTGGATGAGTTTTTTACTGCGCCTTGGGTAACACTGATTGAATGGAGCGAGCGCGCCCCTGAATTATTACCGACAAACACAACACACATATATATTGATTTGATTGAAGGCGACATGAACGCCCGACTTGTGAGAATAAACCTGTGAGGATAGAACAATGATAACGATGTATGGCATACCCAACTGCAACACCATTAAAAAAGCCAAAGATGCTTTGACTGCCAAAGGCATTGAATTTGCGTTTCACAATTACAAAAAAGATGGCATTGATGAAAAAACCTTGGAAACATGGTGTAGCCAAGTGGGTTGGAAAACCTTGTTAAACCAGCGCGGCACAACATGGCGCAAATTAAGCGCAGAAGACAAAGATGGTATCAACCAAAGCAAAGCCATTCAGTTGATGGCTGTCTATCCATCCATGATTAAACGCCCTGTGTTGGATACTGGCGATAAAATCATCGTGGGTTTTGATGAAGAAGAATACGCAGCCCTATGAACATAAAATCGAGAATAAAAACATGAATAGTCACCACCCTGAAAAAATGATGTTGGATGGCCCAAGAGGTAGACTTGAAGCCTTGTATCACCAAGGCGAAGCAGGCAAACCTGCGATTGTAGTCTGTCATCCGCATCCTGTGTATGGCGGAACCATGCGCAATAAAGTGGTGTATTGGATGGCGCGGGCTTTTGAAGAGCTTGGGTTTTCCGTATTGCGCTTTAATTTCAGAGGTGTTGAAAAAAGCGAAGGTGCGTGGGATGAAGGCGTGGGTGAAGCTGATGATGTCACCGCCATGATTGATTGGCTCGAAGCCAATCACCCCAACAGTCCATTATACTTGGCAGGTTTCTCATTCGGTACATATGCAGGGCTACAAGCTGCAAGGCATGATAGCCGCATTCAAAAGATGTTAGCCGTTGCGCCTGCGGTCAACCTATGGTCATTTGATTTTATGTTGGGTGATACCCGCCCGCTAACCATTATCCAAGGTACAGCCGATGAAATCGTACCGTTTGAACAGGTCAAAACCTTTGTTGCAAAGCTACCGCATGTTCAATTTTATGAGGTTGAAGGTGCTGGTCACTTCTTCCCCAATCATTTGGAAGCATTGCAACGGCTTTGTAAAACATTTGAGAAAAGTTAACCTAATCGAAATAAAAGTATAAAAAGGACAACACATGATGAATAAAGTACTCACTATAATAGTAACTCTGCTAATTTTAACTTCTTCTCCATGTTATGCTGAGAATACGTTCAGTTCACCTTCGGAGTTTTCACATTGGTTGATGTTCTACTATCAAAACCCTGAACCTGATAAAATACCTGACGCAGTTAAATATATGAGTACTAGTGGAGTTCTTGATAAAAAAATGCATATGCTCCACTGTTTGGCTTTCTAGCAGGAGTTATAGGAGATAACCCTGAAAAGGTAGAGGAATGGAAACAAAAACTAAAGAACATCAACAAAGCTCATTTGGGTATACTTGTACTCGGCATATGGTATGCAGACATTCCTGAATCCAAAAAAGAAGTTTATGACATGCTGGATTCAAACAAAGTGCTAAACGCAGATTTTTCTTACTTGAGAAAAGGTGAACCAGTAGACATTTTAAAAATACCCCTAGAACAAGGGGCTTGGACTTTGGATGCTCTTTGGGGAATGTTTGCGGCTACAGGTTCAAAGTTACCAATAAAAAGAATAGCATCCGCTTTGCCGTGGGTTGATATTAAAGGCAACATTAATAAACTCATGATTGGAGGCGCTGCAAACTGGTCTTTAACCTCTAATGCAGTACAGCATAAGCAAGTATATTCAATTTTATCCGAAATGTATGCCAATTCGCCAGATAATATGTATCTATCAAAAGTATTAAACAATGCCGATAAAGAACTAAGGAAAAGAACTGAAAATTAATTTTTCAATTCTATGGCTCGTCATTCCGCACTTGATGCGGAATCCAGTGACTTAAACAAACTGGATACCCAATCAAGTTGGGTATGACAAAAGGATTGTAATCCCCCTTGTGATTTTTTCGACTTAGTCGTATGATGAGTTTTCTATGAGCCAAGAGATGAAACAACCACCGTTAAGTCCGCGATTAAGCATCTATAAATGGCGCTTAACCATGTTTGCCAGCATTGCCCACCGCGCTGGTTATGGACGTACAACAACGAACGACCTAATATGGCACTTGGTGGTATAACGCCTAAGCAAAAGCTGGCGTTAGCTGCGTAACAATTTTCTACTTATAAATGCAGACACTTATGGGCGGATTACCAGAAGATTCTATTTTTGTAAGTTATCTTGGTATAAGATTGCTCAAAATATTAAGCCTCAACACCCTATCCCCTCTTCAATGGTCATCAAATAAATGAATAATAACGGTAGCAACATCAGTAGAAAGATTGAATTATTAGCCCCTGGTGGCGGTGTTGAAGCCATTAAAGCTGCAGTGATTGCTGGTGCGAATGCTGTGTATTGTGGTTTGGATAATTTTAATGCGCGTAACCGTGCGGCTAACCTTTCCTATGATGATTTAACAGGCGTGATTCGCTTAGCGCACAAGTATGATTGCGAAATATTTTTAACCGTGAATGTCGTGATTCTAGAGCAAGAAATGCCTAGCCTCATTAAACTACTGAATAAATTGGTAAATTCAGGTATTGACGGCATCATTGTGCAAGACCTTGGTATTTTTAATTTGGTGAAGAAGTATTTCCCATCACTTGATATTCACGCATCCACCCAACTGACCACGCATAATGAAGGACAAATCAAGTTTCTGGCGAAAATAGGTGCTTCACGCCTTAATTTATCACGCGAATTAAATATCCACGAAATTAAATCATTAACTGCGGTTGCACATGAACACGATGTGCTTACCGAAGTATTTGTGCATGGCGCATTATGCATTGCTTTCTCTGGGCAGTGTTATTCTAGCTCGGTAAGCGTGGGCAATTCAGGCAATCGCGGTAGTTGTAGCCAAGCATGTCGTGATGAGTATGAAATCACAGATGCAGGCAATCGTTTTCCGCTTAACTTGAAAGATAATTCAGCTTATTTTGATTTACCTCAATTGGTTGATGCAAAAGTGGATTCACTAAAAATCGAAGGTCGCATCAAAAATGCCCACTATGTTTATACCGTGACCGACACTTGGCGAAAATCAATGGATAGCTTTGTGGTATCGGGCAAATTAGCGCCTGATGACTCGAATTTGCACCGTGTTTTCAACCGTGATTTTACCAACTTCTTTTTACAGGGAAACCTCGCTAAGGACATGTTTATCGACAACCCTCGCGACCATAGTATTGAACATGCTGTTGCAGAAAGCAGCGCCAAGACCGTGATTCAAATTCAAGAAGTGAAAGATGGTTTGTTTGTTAAAAAGAACCAACTTGGCGAAGAATTGGCTGAAAAAATTAAGTATCTTAGCATTGCCAAACAACCTTTGCGCCTGATATTTTCTGGGCAGTTAAACCAACCTTTGTGTCTGACCTTAACGATTGGAGACGATGTTGATGGTGGTGATACCAACAAAACTCACACGTTGCAGACTGAATCGCAACTACGCAGCACCAAGGACTTGCCCATCACCCAAGCTATCATCGAAAAGCGATTTAAAAACTTTGCCAACAATGATTACAATATCATTGGTTTTGAGTGTGGTGAGCTTGGCGAGGGTTTGAGTATTCCTTTTAAAGAGCTAACTGCCCTTAAAAACCAAGCGGCATACCTATTAAATGATAAAATTGAGCTTGTACCATTTGTGGATGTGCCACCTTTAAAAAGCCATGCCAAAGAAAATCATCAACACAGTATGTCGATACTTATCGCAGATGAAAAAGATGTGACTTTGCGTGCCATCACCGATGCGGATCTATATTTCAAGCTGCCCGAAAGTTGGAAGAAAGGCTGCAATAAATATATTGATATTTTCAAGCGAAACCCGCAACTTATCCCGTGGTTTCCTGCTGTGTTAATTGGCAAAGATTATGATGAATCGGTGCGTTTGTTAGAAGAAATCAAACCAAATCGTATTGTAAGCAATAACACAGGCATTGCTTATCAAGCCTATGAGATGGGTATTGAATGGATTGCAGGGCCTTTATTAAATACGACCAACTCCTATGCCCTATTAACGCTACAAGAAGAGTTGAACTGTGCTGGCGCATTTATTTCTAACGAAATCAACCGTATGCAAATCAAAAAGATTGCCCACCCTGACAACTTTAAATTGCTTTATAGTATCTACCATCCCATTTTATTGATGACCAGCCGCCAGTGTTTCTTCCAACAAACTGTAGGCTGCAATAAACCCACGATTGAAGATGGTTGTATGTTGAAGTGTGAAAAAGCGACGACGATTACCAATGTGAAAGGCGTATCGTTTGCCGTGGATAAACAACGTGGTGGCTATCCAAGCATTTATAATCATGAGCAATTTCTAAACGCAGACATCGTCAGTGATTTGGGCGACCTATTTGATGAGTTCTTTATTGATCTCACCAATATTGGTGCAGGCTCTAAACAAGAACATGATAAAACCCAACTGATTACCTACTTTGAAAACCTGTTAAATGGACACAATGACGATAGCAAAAAACAAGCCGCAGAACTGCTAAGCAATATGGTGATTCTATCGACAAACGCGCAATACAGACAAGGCTTGTAAGGCGCACACCATGCCAACACCAATACTTTACTCCTTACAACACTGTCCATACGCCATGCGCGCAAGATTGGTGCTGTTGCTTGCGCAACAAAAGGTGCAGCTACGCGCTATTTCCTTGAAAGACAAACCTACAGAGATGTTGCTTGCGTCCCCCAAAGGCACCGTGCCTGTTTTGATTATTGAAAACGGCGATGTTGATGGTTCTAAGCCAAAGGATAAGGTCATCGACGAAAGTTTGGGCATCATGCTTTGGGCATTAAAGCGCAATGACCCAGAAAACCTACGCTATGCTCACGATGAAAAGAAACTGACCGAAATGCTCAACATCATTGAAGAAAGCGATACTGAATTTAAACCTACCCTAGAAAAATACAAACACGCCAAACGCTATCACGGCAATGATTTAGAAACCTGCAGACTTGAATGCGAACCTTTTATTCAAGCAATGGAACAACGTCTAACACAACATGAGTTTCTCATGGGTGCTACGCCCAGCTTGCTTGATTATGCTCTGTTACCTTTTATTCGGCAGTTCTCTAGAGTCAACAAATCCATATTTTCTCAAGATAGATACAGTAACCTACGTTGTTGGTTGTCTCATCATTTGCAAAGCAGGTTGTTTGCTAAAGCCATGTTTAAATATCCATTGTGGTTAGATCATCATGAACAATGTATATTGGGTGAGTGAATTAAAACAGGCAGTAGAAAAACGATTGGTTACCAAGACGGTATCTGTACTTGTTGATGTCTACACAAAAGTTAAGAGGTATTTCAATAAGATGGATATCAAAGGAACCTGCATCTCTTCAACAACAGATGAGTATGGTCCAATTTATGTTTACGAAACGAGAACCAGTCGGATTCTCAGCTTTGATGGGCAAATCTATCAAAGCGCCATGAAACTCAATGATATTAACGGGTTACACCTTGGTTATACCCAAGCTATGATGGCAGCTTTATTGTTTATCCCCAGCACAAACACAGTCACCATCATGGGGCTGGGCGCGGGTTCTATGGTAAAGAACCTACTGCATAGTTTTCCTGAGCTAAACATACATGCAGTTGAATACCGTGAAGCAGTCGTGAATATTACAAAAAAGTATTTTTACTTGCCCGATACGAATCGCCTCTCCATTCATATAGACGATGCGGTGAACTATATAAAAAACACTGACTTTAAAAGCGATATTATTTTTTCAGACCTATTCAATGCAAAAGGTATGGAGCCTAAACAAGTCCAACCATCCTACTTACATGATTGTAAAAAATCCCTCAATAAACATGGTGTGCTCGTGCTCAATATCTGGAACACAGAACTCCAATCACGAAAAGAGCTGGATGATTTGCTCGCTCACGAATTTGAAAACCGACTACTCAGTTTTGAAGCAGAAAGTGGAAACATGATTGTGCTCGCATTCAAAAACGACATCCCCGTGATAAAACGAAAAGAACTGCTTATTAAAGCTAAATGGCTGCAAGAAAAAATGAATATACCTATGGAACGGTACGCCAAATTACTCTGGGCTGCACAAGGAAACAAGTTCGGTGTTGATGAATTGGCGCTGTAAAGTGGCTCAGGCTGAAGTTCTCTGTAAACTTTCATGATTAAAACGCTATTTTTTTAGCTGCCTTCGTATAAAGTTCATCATATTAGTTAGCAAGCAACACCCTATCCCCTTCACACACGGTCATAAAACACATGAATAAACCAACCATCGCAACACACAACGGTAATTTTCACGCAGATGATGTCTTTAGCATCGCTGTATTCAAGAATATCCTGCCTTCATTTGAGCTGATTCGCACCCGCGATTTAAGTATTATCGCCAAGGCTGATATTGTGGTGGATGTGGGCGGTGAATACGACCCTGAAACCGACCGCTTCGACCATCATCAGCGTGGTGGTGCGGGTGAGCGAGAGAGTGGTATCCCTTATTCTTCTTTTGGTATTATTTGGAAGAAATACGGCGTTGAAATGTGTCAAGGCAATCAAGAGGTTGCCAATGCGGTGGATGGTGGTTTGGTGTCCACGATTGATGCCATTGATTGCGGGCATGTTTCAGGCGTTCAAGAAGGCATTAGCCTTAGCCAAACCATTGGTATGTTTAACCCGACATGGGAAGAAGATAGCAATATGGATGATTGCTTTGATGAAGCGGTGGACTTTGCATCGCGTGTGTTAATCCGCTTTATTGCAGCGGCAAGCGGCGGGCTTAGTGCCAAAGCCATTGTTGCAAAAGCGATTGAAAGTGCAGAAGACCCAAGGGTGATTGTATTGGAGAAATATACGCCGTGGAAAAAAACGGTGGTCAACTTATCCGATGAAGCTTTGTTTGTGGTTTATCCATCGCAAACAGGCGAATGGCGCATTCAGACCGTACCTTCAGCACTAGGCACATTTGAAAACAGAAAAGAATTGCCCAAAGCTTGGGCAGGTTTAAATGATGAAGCACTACAAGACGTGACAGGGCTTGATGATGCGATGTTTTGCCATAATGGGTTATTCATTGCAGGCGCGAAATCTTATGAGAGCACCATGAAAATGGCAGCAATGGCGGTTGAGGCGGATTAACCCCTGCTTCCGCTCCACCTTTGTGCGTTATCACCAAGTCACGCCACTTTCATTGGAAAATAATATGGTACAAGCCTCTTTACTTTGAAATCACAAACTGTGACATCAAGTATCCCAAGGGTTAATCACTTCAAGACCTTGATATTCAAAATCTTTTTTGTTTCTTGTAACCATACGCAGCTCATGGTGCAAAGCTGTGGCGGCAAGAAGGCTATCAATCGCTGGCACTGGTCGTTTGGCTTGCGCTTGCAATCTTCCCCACCGCTCTGCCACATCTGCATCAACACTTAACACACGATTGCCAAACCATTCGGGTAACTCATGCTCAAGCCAAAGCCTTAATTTTTCTTTGCGTTTACCATCTGTAACACCTTCCACACCTTTGCGAATCTCACCAATAGTTAACACACTGATATACAAACTTTCATCAGGTACATCATTAAACCATGTCACTACCGATGCACGGGGCTTGGGCCGTACCAATTCGGATAACACATTGGTATCCAGCAAATAACTCACAATACAATATCTCTGGTTAAAGAATCATTGCGTTGCATATCTACATCTTCAAAAGTAAGTGGTGAACTTTGCATAAACGACACAAAATCAGGCTGCTGTCGCTGCAATTTTTTATATTCCTCTACAGAAAGAATGACTGCCGATGGTTCACCGCGTACAGTCACTTCTTGCGGACCTTCTCGATTAGCTGCCTTAACCACTTCACTTAAACGCGCTTTTGCATCTTGTAATTGCCATGTTGTCATAAGCACCTCCAAATATTACAAACAGACTAGGCTGACTAGATTGTTTATGCAAGTGCGAAAAGAATATTTCATGATACCTGTTTCTATTTTCCTTTTTCTTCCATCAGCATCACCAATAAATCCGTAACTTCAGGGTCAATGCCTGCTTGAAAAAGAAGCGTGGTAACTTGCCCTCGATGGTGGGTTTGATGATTAAACACATGTTGCAGCAATTCACCCATCGGACGCTGATGTTTAAAACCTTTCATATCCCGATAACGTATATCCGATTGCAGTATGGTTTCATCCCACACTTGGCTAAAATCTAGTATTAGCGCATCCATAATTTCGCGTTGCTCTTTCAAATCGGACATATCGGTAAACAATATCTCATCCAAACGGGTTGGGCGCGGCATATCTTTCATGGCAGTGAGGTGTTCTTTGCAAGCTTTGGATGCTGCAAAGCGGCGAAACCAAACCATGTCACCCACCAAGATATGGTTAAGTGTGCCAAGGATAGACGAGAAAAATGAACCTCTATCTTTGGCGATGTCATCATCCGATAACAACATCACTTTTTCATAAAGCTTTTGATTCATCCATTGGTTGTATGTCGCCATGCGTTGTAAATATTCGATAGTTTCACCTCTCCCCAGAAGTTGAATCAATACCATACATGCATAATGGATAAACCGCAAAAGTAATCTTGACGCTTGCTGTCAAAAAATCGACAGCAGGGGCTTCATCAAACACCATCCAATATAAAATTCGCATAGACAAAAACGACTTCATGTATTGCAAATAAAGGATTATGACACATATCACATCATTTGGCACAAGCTCTGCTAATATAGATATACAACGTGGTTGGACTAGCGTTGTAACTTATAAAACTGAACCGATACGTTTTATATGGAAGCCAATTGGCTGGTGGTGTGCGTTCCCTTTTTTGGGAAACCTGAAACTGGCAAGCGGCATCCCCCTAACTTTTTAGGGTTCTGTTTTTGTAGGTTGCAACGCCAGTCCAACGACTGCAAAGATTAGGCCTGCCGCCCTCTCCCCCTCCCTCCCCCTTAGGCAGGCCTTTTTCTTATGTAAAAGATGTGCTGCATCACATTATATACTTATAATTTGGTGCATAACAAGCACGGAAAGGTCTGCCTATAACTCCTCCCCCCCCCTGTTTTGGCAGGCCTTTCTTTTTTGTTTTTCTTTTTTACACCATCACATCTTATCAAGCTGAACACGCACAAAACCGTCTGCCGTGTTCAAAACCTTTGCGCCCACATGCTCATAGCGCTTCACCACTTCCTCTTTAGGGAAACCATAATGATTGTGATACCCTGTTTGCGCGATAACAATTTTAGGTTTGGTTTGCGCCACAAACGCGCTCGTACTTGATGTTTTGCTACCATGGTGCGGCATCAGCATCACATCCACACCTTGCACTTTATGCGCAATCGCGGCTTCTACGGGTGCTTCCATATCACCTGCAAACAACAAACATTGCCCTGTATCGTCTAAGGTAACTTTCAATACCAATGAAGCATTATTGCTGTTGTTCACCACCAAACCTTGCGGCGGCCAAAGCACTTGCACCAAAGCACCCGTAATCTTGAAAGCATCTCCTTGCTTTAACCAGCGTATGTTTTGATGCTGTTGAAGGTGTTGAAAATAGGCGTGATTTTCAGGTATATCCGCAAGCCAAAACTCACCCACATCATTTAAACTTGCCATCAGCCGCTCAAATCCACCTGCATGATCGGACTGGGCGTGACTAAGCACCACAGCATCAGCATGAAGCAAACCCAAATGTCGCATGTTTTGTGCGGCAATCGTCCCGCCATTAAACTTGCTACTGCGTTTGCCCGGGGCATCAATCACCAAACTAAACCCTGGCAAAGAAAGCAATGCCGATGCACCTTGCCCCACATCCCAAACATACAATTCAGCCTGCCTCATATTTCGCTCTGAAGTCATGACACTTGCAAACAGCAACAGTGATAAAGCAAGTGTGAACCCTGCTAACCATCGCTGCTGTCTTAACCAGAGGAAACCAGCGCCCACAAGGCAGACTGCAAGCACGATAAACATCCAAGACAAATCACCCCGCAACCAAAGCGAACCTGCAGGCAAACTATGCACCCACAATAAAATCTGATTGCCCAATCCAATGCCAAAGCCTGACCAATCAAAAACATGCACAGCCCAAGTTGATACACCCAAAAGCGCAAACAACTCACCCAACAATGCCAAAGGCAACACCCAAAGCGCATACAGTGGCACAAGCAAAACATTGGCATACAAGCTCCAAGCAGGCAGCCGCTCAAACACATAAGCAATCAAGGGTAAGGTGGCGAGAGATGCAATAATAGACACCCAAAACACAGCCTTTAACCATAACCAAGCTTTGGCATAAATGCTTTCAACTTTGGGCATACTTTTTGCCCAAATCAGCAATGCCGAAGTGGCAACAAATGAAAGCCATAATGAAATCGAAAGCACTGAAGCGGGGTCAAACAAAGTTATCAATATTAACGCTGCAAACATGATATTTAGCGGATTTGCTTTGGCTCGAATCAGCCAAGCCAACACTGCTGCAAGCAGCATCAAAAATGCACGTTGTGCAGGTATCGGAAAATCAGCCAGCAAGGCATAAGTAAATGCCAAGAATAGCCCCGAAGATAAGGCTATTAAACGAACAGGGAAACGCACAATCCAAGCTTCTCGCCGTGTTATCAACCACCACATCAACATAAAACCCCATGCCGCCACCAAACCCATGTGTAAGCCTGAAATAGCCAACAAATGGGTTGCTCCGCTGGCAGCAAAGGCATCATCAATGGCAAGGGGGATTTGGCTTCTATCTGCAAGCAGCAATGCCAAAAGAACACCTTGTTTATCTTGCTCAAGGCTTTGCAAAACAGACCTAATCGTTTGCCTGCCCTGCTCTAACCATGATATGCTTTTATTCCGCACGTCTATGTTTGACGTGCTGCCCACCAACGCCACGCCTTGATGAAACATATAGTGTTCATAATCAAAATAGGCGGGATTCTTTTTGTTACGCGGTGGATGCAGTTTTGTGTTTAGGCTTACCTGCATATCAGGTTTGAGGGTTTGCTGATGTTGATAAACATACACATCAACTTTTGCGGATAAACTTTGCCCATCATCACGCTGAATGTGGGATAACCTAAGCTTTGTGTATTGAGGCGTGTGCCGCACGTCATCAATGGTGGCTTGAATATTTACCTTTTGATTAAGCCAACTGCTGTCCACAACAAACTGATATTGCTGCCAAGCTAACATCACACTGGCATAACTTAGACCTGCAATAAAAAAGAAAACCACCGATTTTCGCCACCAAAATAGCGGCAAAATTATCAAGGCATAGATGTATGGAATATCCGCATACACAACAAGCAAACCGCATACCCAAACAAGGCTGGGCAACAATAAAGGGATATGTTTAGGCGGGGTAAACAATGTCCCCATGAATGAGCATATCATCACCCAAAGACTGGTGTTCAACATGTTCAATGCGCACTGCATCCTGCATGGTCGCTACACCCAAACCATGCCAAAAGCTCGTGGCTTCCACGCCGCCAATCAATAATGGCGCTTGATACAATAATAATTCATTGCTGATGCGATGCTCCAAACATGCCGCGTGCAGCTTGCCACCACCTTCAAGCAAAACTTGCAAACATCCATCTTCTGCCAAATGTTTGAAAGCAGCTTCATAATTATCCACCAACACCACGTCCATACCCAAATCTCGCCATGCTTTTGCATCATCATTATCATGGATAATATAAAAGCGGCTGGGCGCTTCATCGGATAGAAATTTACAATCAGCAAACACTTTGGGCGCATGTTTGCCCAACATCACACGCAGCGGTGGTTTGCCAATGATGACTGCATCACGAACTGTAAGTGATGGGTTATCCGATACCAATGTGCCTACACCCACCACAATCGCATCACATAAGGCGCGCACACCATGCGCATGTTTGCGCGACTCTGCGCCACTAATCCATTGCGAATGCTTGGTGCGGGTTGCCATTTTGCCGTCCAAGGAAATCGCAGCTTTGGCAATCACCCACGGCATTCCCGTCTTGATGTAATGGAAAAAGGGTCTGTTCAAACTATCTGCTTCGTCTTGGCATACACCCATGACCACTTCAATACCTGCATCTTCTAAAAGCTTAGCCCCGCCAGCCATATTTGGGTTGGGGTCGGATGATGCAATCACGACTTTGATGATGCCCGATGGAATAATCGAAGCCGTACATGCTGGGGTTCGTCCTTCTGAAGCGCAGGGTTCTAAAGTCACATAAAGCGTTGCACCTTTAACATCACCACCTGCGTCATGCAAAGCTTCAACCTCAGCATGATTGCCGCCACAAGCTTGGGTAAACCCTTTGCCCAACACCATATCATCCCGCACAATCACAGCGCCCACAGCAGGGTTGGGATGAGTATTACCCAAACCTTTCACCGCTTGCGTCAAAGCAACTTGCATCCATTCTTTATCTATATTTGGCATCAACTCCCCATATTCCACATCAAAAAGTAGTAGCGTATATCAAAATAAGGCTTATTCAACTTTCCACCCTGCATTTCTTTATGTTTTTCGTGATAAATTTCGCTATCATGCCGCCATTGATTAATCACTAACAAAGGATTTCACCTTCCATGTCAGATAAGAAACAGCCCTACTATGTCACCACGCCCATTTATTATGTAAATGATGAGCCACACTTGGGGCATATGTACACCACGATTGCAGCCGATGTTTTAGCACGGCAACATCGTTTGGCGGGTGATGATGTTTTCTTTTTAACAGGTGTAGATGAGCATGGGCAAAAGGTGCAACAGGCCGCTGAAAAGCGCGGCATTGCACCGATTGAATTGGCAGATAAGGTGGTACAGCGCTACGAAAGCTTATGGCCAGAATTATCCATCAGCCATGATGATTTTATCCGCACAAGCTCGGATAGGCATAAAAAAGGCGTGCATGCGATGTGGCAACGCTTGCTGGATAACGGCTCAATTTATAAAGACTTTTATGAAGATTGGTATTGTGTGCCTTGCGAAACCTATTGGACAGAAACCCAACTTAAAGATGCTACACACCCTGATAAAGAAAACTGTCTTAACGCTGAAATTTGCCCCGACTGCAAACGCAGCGTAGAAAAAATCCAGGAAGAATCCTACTTTTTCAAACTTAGCGATTACCAAGATAAACTGATTGATTTTATCCAAGAAAACCCTGATTTCATTGCCCCAACATCGCGTAAAAATGAAGTGTTAAGTTTTGTTAAAGGTGGCTTGCGCGATTTATCCATTTCACGCACCACATTTTCATGGGGTGTGCCCGTGGAAAATGATGAAGGGCATGTGATTTATGTGTGGATTGATGCCCTGAGCAATTACTTGTCTGCGTTGGGTTTTCCCGAAGATACAGAAAACATGAAATTCTGGCCTGCTGATGTGCATTTGATTGGTAAAGATATTTTGCGTTTTCATGCTGTGTATTGGCCTGCCATGCTCATGGCAGCAGACTTGCCGTTACCCAAACGCGTATTTGCCCATGGTTGGTGGACGGTTGAAGGCGAAAAAATGAGCAAATCCAAAGGCAATGCACTGCGCCCTGCTGATTTGTTGGCTGAATATGAAAGCGATACCTTGCGTTATTTCTTGCTGCGCGAAGTGCCTTTTGGTTTGGACGGTGACTTCTCACATGATGCGCTTAAAACACGCTACAACTCAGAGCTTGCCAATGATGTGGGCAATTTGTTAAACCGCTCCTTATCCATGCTCAAGAAATATCGCGACGGTGTGTTACCCGCAGTGAATGATGAACAAAGCGGTGACCGAGCATTGATTGCAGACATTGAAGCCATGCAAGGCGATGTCGCTGCTCACTTGGACAACCAAGCCTTTCACCTTGCATTAGAGCGCATCAATCAAGTGGTTCGTCATGGTAACCGTTATGTGGCTGAGAATGAGCCGTGGACGCTTGCCAAAGAAGGTAATGATGCACGGTTAGATACTGTGTTATACCATTTGGTGGAAGCACTGCGCTTGATTGCTGTGCAACTCTCGCCATTCATGCCTGTCAAATGCGAGCAAATGCTCTCGCAAATCATGAATGAAACGGTAAGCATTGACGCGCTGCGTTTGCGTGATGTGGCAGGTTGGGGATTGTTGGAAGCTGGGCATATTTGCCAAAAGCCTAGCCCTGTGTTTCCGCGCATGGACGCTTAAACCAATATGCCGCGCAAGCTTCTTAAAAAATACCTACCAGACCCAAAGGAAATCAAGGAAAATAAATATTTAAGTATATTCGGAACCTTGCTTCATGCCGCAGAACTTTGGCATTTTAGCCGCCATTCTGTTGCCAAGGCATTTGCTGTGGGTTTATTTTGCGCTTGGATTCCTGTGCCATTCCAAATGGTGCTTGCAGCCGGTGGCGCGATTCTTTTTCGTGCCAATTTACCCATGTCCATCGCTTTGGTTTGGATTACCAACCCACTCACCATGCCACCCATGTTTTATGCGGCATACAAAATTGGTGCACTGGTGATGGGTGTTGGCGAAGTACCGTTTGAGATGGAACTCACTATCGATTGGTTGGTCAACGGCACACTTCTGATTTGGAAACCTTTTTTACTTGGCTGTTTGATAACAGGTATCAGTAGTTCAATTTTGGGTTATGTTGGCATTCAATGGTTTTGGCGTTGGCATGTAATGCGAAGTTGGAAAAATAGGAAACATGGCAAGGCATCCCGCAACAACTGATATTGAGCAAGACCTTGCCCAAGCGCTTGGACAAAGCTTATGCCTTGAATCATGGCAAGTGGTTTCAGGCGGTTCCATTCATCAGTCTTATCATGTGCAAAGCAGCGATGGGCAACATTTTTTCATTAAAACCAACCACTGCTCCAAAGCGCATACCTTCACCGATGAAGCCCAAGGTTTAACCGCCCTCCAACACGCTTTGAATAAAGATAACCCGCTGCGCATACCGCAAGTCATCACCCAAAACAGTAATATAAGCCATGCTTGGCTTATTCTCGAATATATCCCTTTTGGGCGCAGTGATGCAGCTTC
>CAMZLX010000173.1 GCA_947311795.1 uncultured Zetaproteobacteria bacterium | reverse complement strand
CAGTACGAGACGTGGGTTGCAGGTGGATATGCCAATCTACTGGGCAGCATCACCCAACTGGGATATGACGTTTACACCGCGTTGGATGTCATTACGAGGCACTATGTCAGATATAGAGTGGCGGCATCGCTCCAGCATAGGCGAAGAAATATTGCAGGTGCAAAGCCTTCAAGATAAAGAGACAGGCGAACAACGCGGGCGTGTACGCACTGACATGGGTTGGGTATTAAGCTCTGATATTGATGCAGCACTTGACATTGATGCGGTGAGTGATGGTTTGTATATTGCAGATTTCCCTTTTTATGATGGTGATAGGGAGTCTGCCGCATACTTAACCAGTCAAGCTTCGGTGACATGGCGAGATGGAAGTGATAGTGCGATTTTCAGTAGCCGATACCAACAAGTGTTGGGTGGGGCAAGTAATGCTAGCACTTTGCAGGTGTTACCAAGGTTGCAAACACGGCAATATTTTAATATTGGGCTTGCGCAACCTTTAAAACTAGAACATCAAACCACACGTTTTCAGCGTGATGTGGGTGTGTCGGGTATCCGTGTTGGGCTCAGACCTTCGTGGACAAGACCTTGGCAAATGGCAGGTGGTGCGGTTACAGCAACATGGTCAGTTTTGGGGCAATATGTAGGTTATGATTCAGATAACTTTACCCAAACAAATTCTTCATATTCCGCACTGGCTTCAAGCTTTCAGTTGGAATCACGATTTGAGCGTGTTTTTTCCAATCAAAAATGGCGTCATGAAATTAAACCCATTATCCGTTTTGATATTTCATCCACAGCCGACCAACTTACGCAGCCACGTTATGATTCGAGTTTATTACCATTGAATTTAAGCAATTTACTACAAGGAAACCGTTATTCAGGTTGGGACAGGTTTGAGCGTATGCGTCGGCTTAGCATGATGTTAGCTTCTTCTTTGCAGACCAAAGAGAATGGGCAGATACGCACAGTTCTGGAAGGGCAACTGGGTTTTGCTTACGATGCTTTGAGAGAAAGCGTGGATACCACGCTAACACCATCCCCAACGCGGGCATCATCCAATTTGTTGGCTGAAGTGGCATGGATGCCTGAAGCGAGTTGGCGCTTAAACTTAGGTGGGCAATATCACGAGCCGACAAACCGTTGGGAAGAAGCGCATGGTGGCATACGGTGGACAGGGCAAGGTGAATTTTTTAATGCATCATGGCGCAGAACAGATGCTACATATTCTCAAGCAGCGCAAACAGCAACCTTATCAGGCAAGGTGAAGTTAAACACCCGTTGGTCAACCAACACATTTAACCAATATGATATGTTAAGAAAACATGTCATTCAAACCCGACTGGGCGTGGCATACCGTCATGCATGTTGGGATTTTAGTCTGGAAGGCTTCAAATCATATCAAGTGGGAACCAACAGTTTAACGGATATTGGCTGGCGTTTCTTGCTCGCATTTGATGGGCTAGGTAGCGTTGGTGGCAAGTAGCGGAATAAGGGTGTGTTCTTAGATGGTTAAAACGATAATTTTATTAATATGTATGACGTTGGTCGGCACTTCATCTGCGATGGCAGAGCGATTGGATGCCATTGCGGCGATAGTTAATGGTGAAGTCATTACGTGTTATGAAGTGGAAACCGCAAAAGATGCGCTCAACACGCAACTTCAGCAGAGTGGAGCGGCTGTTCCTGATACAGATACCCTTTATGAAAAAGCTCTAGACTCACGTATTCAACGTACTGTGCAGCACCAAGAGGCTGAAAAGTTAGGCATTAAGGTTTCGCATGAGGAAGTGCGAGCGGCGATGACAGATGTGGAGAAACGCAATAATTTAGAAGCAGGTCAGCTGGAAGATGTGCTCAAAGCCCAAGGTGTTGATGTTGAGGTATATAAAGAAACGGTTCAAGATAGAATCTTAAATTCTCGTCTTATTAATGTTGCAGTACGTTCAAAAATTAGCGTGAGTGAAGAGGCAATTCGAGAATATTATCGGAAAAATTTAAAAGACCCTAAGCCAGTTCGCGAAGTACATACAGCGCAAATGTTTATCGCGTTACCTGCCAATGCAGATGCACAAACGGTAGAGTATAAACGTCAACGAGCTGAAGAATATTACCAGCGATTCAAAGCAGGTGAAGGTTTTTCTTCTATTGTCACATTTGAATCCGATGCCCCTAATGCAAGTGAGGGGGGTGATATGGGATGGGTATCTCAGGGAGTAGTGAAAGGTGCATTCAAACAAATGTTTGATGTACCTGTGGGTGATGTTACACCGCCTATTCGGTCAGCAGGAGGGTTCCATATTGTCAAAGTGCTTGAAGAGCGTATGCGTAAACCACAAAACTTACTTCCTTATGAAGAAGTGCATGCACGCCATATTTTACTTCAAATTCCCGGCAGCGCAGATACGGACACACAGATAAAAATCAGGAACCGTGCGCAAGATATTGCCAATGAAATGCAAGACTCATCAGATGAGGCATTTGCGGTACGAGCGAAAGAAGTATCGCAAGGACCAAGCGCCTCTCGCGGTGGTGATTTGGGTTGGTTCAAACGTGGGCAAATGGTTCCAGAATTTGAAAAAGTCGCTTTCAGCCTTAAACCCAGTGAAACCAGTGGCGTTGTTGAAACCCAATTTGGTTTACACATCATTCGTTTGGTTGAAAAAAGGAAGGTAAACCCCAACTCGTTTGAAGCGCACAAGGATAATGTGGAACAACTATTGGTTCAAACAGAGATGCAACAGCAAGTGCCACGTTGGATGAATACGCTAATTGAGCAGGCAAAAATTGAACGAAGAACCTGTGATAACCTAGCTTTTTTAAAAAAAACAGGTGTGACTAAAGGTGTACCACAAACCACAACTGTAGCACAAGACTTGTATGGTCAGCCATCACAGCCCAAAGCTACGCAAACACTCACGACCACTGTGATTAAATCGGAGCAAAATTCAAATCATGCTGAAGGCACTTCTTCACCTTCGTTTGCTTTGAGCGCTTGGAAAGATGCATGGCAAGCTAAAGATATGAATGCCTACTTTGCCATATATGATGAGAGTCACTCACCAGACCAACGGTTTTCGAGTTTTGCCAAGTGGAAAGCATACAAAACACGGGTAACGGCTAAACATAAAAATCTTCACGTTGAAATAAGCAATGTCATTGAGACAGAGCTAGAGCCGAACAAACGTATACAATTTAGTTTTGATCAACACTTCAAGTCCAATCGCTTGGATGACTTTGACCACAAAGAAATTGTCATGGAAAAGGTTTGGGATACATGGAAGATTGTTAGTGAGCGCACGGTAAAATAAAGCGATGAAACCGTTTGTTTTAACCTTGGGTGAGCCTGCGGGCATTGGTCCTGATTGTGTGCTATTGGCATATCAACATCAGCCAACCCTATTCGATAATATCGTGATTGTTGCCAAAGCATGTTGGTTGCAAGGGCGAGCCAAAGAACTTGGGCTTTCGATTCAGGTTCAAAGCTGCGGTTCTGATTTAAAGCATAACAAACAAGACAATACTTTATGGGTGTTTGACCCAACGGCTGATGAGGCACGAGATGTGCAGGCTGGAAAGCCCAGTGCTTTGGAAGCTGAATCCGTGGTCACATGTATTCGTATTGCGGCAGAGGTGTGCCTAAAAGGACAAGCTTTGGGTTTAATTACCGCACCCATTGAAAAAGCCATTCTAAAAGATGGAGGGTTTGATTTCCCTGGGCATACTGAATTTTTAGCCGATATTGCCGGTGTGGATAGGGTGGTGATGATGTTGGCAAGTTCACAAGTGCGTGTTGCGCTGCTAACCACGCATGTGGCGATTGCTGATGTACCTTCTTTGCTAAGTATAGAGGAAACCAAGGCTATCATTCGCATCACTTACCAAGATATGCAGCAAAAAATGGGCATCCAACAACCAAAACTTGCGCTTACAGGTTTGAATCCACATGCAGGTGAGCAAGGACACTTTGGGCGCGAAGAAATTGATGTGTTAAGCCCTGCCTTGGCAGACTTGAAAGCCGAAGGTTTGGATGTTGCAGGGCCACTGCCTGCTGATACCTTGTTTTCAGCAGAAATGCGCAGTCAGTTTGATGCGATAGTATGCTGTTATCACGACCAAGCTTTGATCCCGATTAAGGCATTAAGTTTTGGTGATGCAGTGAATGTGACGCTAGGGCTACCATTTATTCGTACCAGCGTTGACCATGGCACGGCATTAAGTCGTGCAGCTACGGGTGACATCAACTATACTAGTCTGATTGCAGCCAT
>CAMZLX010000172.1 GCA_947311795.1 uncultured Zetaproteobacteria bacterium | reverse complement strand
ACTGACATAATTACTCCAATACCATCTAAAAAGGTGGCACAGCTTATCTATTTTTTTATTTAGGGCTATGAATATCCAAGATTTCATGGGCAGCCAAACAATCTGCTTGAATTTGCGCTGCCAAATCACCGGCACTTACAAATGCTCTATCCTCACGAATCCGTTTCACAAAATGCACTTTGAGACGCTTACTATACAAATCTTCTTTAGTGTCCAGTAAATGTGATTCAAGCAACAGTGTGCGCCCGTTAAATGTCGGGCGATAACCCAAATAAGCGGCTGACTTCACCATCTTACCGTCATATTCCGACCATGCCGCATAAATACCCACGGGTGGGTGTGTTAAATCTTTCACTTGAATATTGGCAGTGGGGAAACCCATTTTACGCCCACGTTTTTCACCATGACCCACGCGCCCAGAAATCGAATAGCAGCGACCCAATAAATCATTTGCCAAATTAAAGTCTGCCGCCTCAATCGCTGAACGAATGCGACTGGACGATACCACCGCACCATCCAGCGCAAAGGCTGCCGCTTCACTTACCGTAAAACCATGCGTTTCACCAAGTTTGCGCATCATATCCGCTTGACCCTGCCTACCTTTGCCAAAAGCGAAGTCATAACCCACATGAATATGTTTAAAACCTAAACTGTTATATATATGGCGCATAAAATCTTCTGCGCTCATGGAAGCCAAGGCTTGATTAAAATGAAGCAACAATACCGCATCCACACCCGCACTCTTCAAATCTTCCAAGCGTTCATGCAAATGGGACAAACGGCGCGGCGCTTCTTCAGGAAATAAAAATGCTCTGGGGTGCGGCTCGAATGTAATCACCACAGATTTGGCATCATTCAATGCCGCCGCATGACCATTCAACTCCGCCAACACCTGCTGATGCCCCATGTGCACACCATCAAAATTACCAATGGTAATAGCGCAACCGTTTAGGTTTGCTTTTTTCGCAGCATCAAAGGAACGTAAAACTAACATGGCTCTAGGCTAAGATTTCAGTCTCTAAAGTAAATCACTATCAAGTGATAACCAAACTTTGATTTGATGGGGCCATGCACTTTGGATAGTGGTTTGTTGAAAATAACCTGTTCCACAGGTTTGACCAACTGCCCTTTAAACACCTCGCCCAAATCGCCACCGCGTTTACGCGTTGGGCAGGTTGAGAACTTTCTCGCCAACTTGGCGAAGTCTTGCCCTTGCTTCAATTTCTCTTTAATCGATTCCGCTTCGAGTTTGGTTTTGACCAGAATGTGTTTCGCCATTGCACTTTTCATGCTTTTATCCTTACCGCTTCTCTTGATAATTGAAGCCTTTGTATCGACGTCAGACTACTTGAAGAGTATCATGCACACTATCAAGGCAGAGCCTACAGCCTAATAGCAGCGCTATAGGCAAAGGCGATAACACCGATAGCGTGTATTATGAACTCAAGCAACCCCTAGCGACTTCAAATATTCTTCGTATGTGCCATGGTAGTCCGTAATACCATCTTCAGTAATTTCAATGATGCGTGTCGCCAACGATGATACAAATTCCCTATCATGGGATACAAAAATCAATGTGCCTTCGTAACGTTCTAAAGCTGAGTTTAAGGATTCGATAAATTCCATATCCATGTGGTTGGTGGGTTCATCAAGCAACAGCACATTGGGGTTTTGAAACATGAATTTACCAAACAACATGCGCCCTTTTTCACCACCAGATAATTGCTGCACACGTTTCTCAATATCCTGCTTGGAAAACAACATACGCCCCAAATTACCACGGATTTCTTGCTCACCATGTTCATCTTTTTTCCACTGCGCCATCCAATCAAACACAGTTTCATTGTCTTTAAAATCGTGGGTATGGTCTTGGGCATAATAACCCACATTGGCATTTTCAGACCATTTGACTTCGCCCGTATCCACGCTTAAATCACCCGCCAAACAGCGCAATAGTGTGGTTTTACCAATACCATTGGCACCAATCACTGCCACGCGCTCCCCAACAGGCACCATCAAATCAAATTTCTTAATCACCTGCTGCTCATCAAAGCTTTTGCTCACACCTTTAAGCTCCAAAGCAATTTTGAATAGCTTTTTATCTTGGGTGAAGCGCATAAAAGGCATGATGCGGCTGGACACTTTGACTTCATCCAGCTTAATTTTATCCAATTTTTTGGCGCGTGATTGGGCTTGTGTGGCTTTGGATGCATTGGCAGAAAAGCGGCGCACAAAAGCTTGTAATTCTGCAATTTCATCGGCCTTTTTGGCATTGCTTTGCAACAATTTCTCTTGCACCAAAGCTGCTGCTTCCATGTAGTCATCATAGTTGCCGGGATAAAGTCGAATTTCGCCATAATCCACGTCTGCCATGTGCGTACACACTGTATTTAAAAAGTGCCTATCATGCGAAATGATAATCATGGTCGCATTTTGTGCCAAAATTACCGTTTCCAACCAGCGAATCGCATTGATGTCCAAATTATTCGTTGGCTCATCGAGCAAAATGATTTCAGGGTCGCCAAACAAGGCTTGGGCTAAAAGTACGCGAAGCTTCAAACCCGGCGCAATAGATTTCATTTTTTGATAATGCAATTCAATCGGCACATTCATGCTCAACAATAAATCGCCCGCATTGGCATCGGCGCTATACCCATCCAACTCGGCAAATTTGGCTTCCAAATCACCCGCGCGCATACCATCTTCTTCGCTCATTTCAGGCAGCGCATAAATGGCATCTTTTTCTTCTTTAATTGTCCACAGCTTTTCATAACCCATCATCACTGTGTCAATCACACTAAACTCTTCAAAGGCGAAATGGTCTTGGCGAAGTTTACCAATGTGTTGATGTTCACCAATTTGCACAGAACCAGCCGTGGGCACCAAATCACCACCCAAAATTTTCATGAATGTGGATTTTCCGCAACCGTTCGCACCAATCAAACCATAACGATTATTATCGCCAAATTTGACCGTGACGTTTTCAAACAGGGGCTTCTGCCCAAATTGCATTGTAATACCAGTTGTAGAAATCATTGTTATAACCATAGCGAACTTAAATTAATCACTACGT
>CAMZLX010000171.1 GCA_947311795.1 uncultured Zetaproteobacteria bacterium | reverse complement strand
TCCAAGGGGTTTAAGTCATGACAACACCAATCTTACCACCAGAAGCATGGGCAATTGTTGAAGCCCGAAGCCATGACCCATTTGCTTGGCTTGGTATTCATGAACATGCCAAAGGTGGTGTGGTGATTCGTTGTCTCAAAACACAAGCCAAGAAAATGTGGTTGCTGCCCAAAGGTGGTCGCGCCCAAGCGATGACGCGCATCGAAGGCACGGATGTGTTTGAAAAGCACTGGAAAGGCGGAAGCTTTGAAAAAGCTTATACCCTGCGCATTGAAAATAATGATGGGCATGTGTGGGAGCAAGAAGATGTGTATCGCTTTGCCCCGATGTTGGGTGAGATGGATTTGCATCTGATTGGTGAAGGTAATCATTATGAAAAATACCGCATCATGGGTGCGCATGTGCGGACATTGGACGGTGTAAACGGTGTTGGTTTTGCCGTGTGGGCGCCTGCTGCTGACCGCGTGAGCGTGGTGGGCAATTTTAACCATTGGGATGGGCGTGAACATCAAATGCGCGTGCGTGGTTCATCGGGTATTTGGGAGATTTTTATCCCTGAATTGTGCGAAGGTGAGACCTATAAATTTGAAATTCGCGCTAAAAATGGTGATGTGTTTGAAAAAACTGACCCTTATGCCCAACAAATGGAGCTTAGACCAGCAACTGCCAGTGTGGTGCATAATCCCAAACATTACACATGGAAAGATGCTGATTGGGTGAAAAGTCGTCCTGTCACCCAAGCGTTGGATAAACCCATGAGTATTTATGAGCTGCATCTCGGCTCATGGCGCAGAGAAAATGACACCTACATGAATTATAAAGATTTGGCACATCAAATTGTCGAATATTGTACATGGATGGGTTACACGCATATCGAATTGATGCCGATGACAGAGTTCCCTTATGATGGTTCATGGGGTTATCAAACGGTGGGTTATTTTGCGCCGACAAGCCGCTTTGGTTCGCCTGATGAATTCCGTTACTTTGTTGATTATTGCCATCAAAACAACCTCGGCGTATTCCTTGATTGGGTGCCTGCCCACTTTCCTAAAGATGCGCATGGTTTGGCGCGTTTTGACGGCACACCCTTGTATGAACATGAAGACCCACGCCTTGGCGAACATAAAGATTGGGGCACGTATATCTTCAATTTCGGGCGCAATGAAGTGCGCAACTTCTTGATTGCATCGGCATTGTTTTGGTTGGATGAATATCATATTGATGGGTTACGCGTGGATGCTGTGGCATCCATGTTATATTTGGATTATTCGCGTGAAGAAGGCGAGTGGCTTCCCAATAAACATGGGGGCAGAGAAAACCTTGAAGCCATTGAATTTTTAAAACAATTCAACTGCCTTGTGCATGAGCGATTCCCCGGTGCAGTGACCATGGCGGAAGAATCCACATCATTCCCTATGGTTTCGCGCCCCACCTATTTGGGTGGTTTGGGTTTCACCATGAAATGGAATATGGGGTGGATGAACGATACGCTTTCTTATTTTGAGGAAGACCCCATCAACCGCTCTTATCATCATCATGCGCTGACTTTTTCTGCCGTGTATGCCTTTACAGAAAACTTTATCCTGCCCTTCTCACACGATGAAGTGGTGCATGGTAAAGGTTCTATGCCACAAAAAATGCCGGGTGATGATTGGCAGAAATTTGCCAATCAACGCCTATTGTATGCGTATATGTATGCTCACCCGGGCAAAAAATTACAATTTATGAGTTTAGAGTTTGGGCAATGGCAAGAATGGAATTTTGATGCCCCATTATCTTGGGAGCAGTCCAACTTTATGCCACATCGCGGTCTGCAACTGATGATGCGCGATTTGAATCACCTGTATAAAGATGAACCTGCACTACATGAAGTGGACTTTGATGGTGCTGGTTTTGATTGGATTGATTGCAATGATGCCGAACAATCGGTGTTAAGTTTTATCCGCCGTGATAAAAATGGTGGTGAAGTGATTGTGGTGATGAATTTAACGCCAGTACCTCGTGAAAACTATCGTTTGGGTGTGCCGCAAGCGGGGTTCTACAAAGAAATCATGAACACTGATGCAGAAGCTTACGGCGGTTCTAATCTCGGCAATGGCGGCGGCACTAAAGCCGACAATCAAGCATGGATGAATCAATCGCATTCGATTGAGATTACGTTACCACCGCTTTCTTGTGTGATGTTTAAACTATAAAGCGATGAGAAATGAATGACTAAGAAAAGCCTTCATAATAGTTTCAAACGGGTAGTTTTATTCTACCTTACCATTGTGGTACTAGCCATTGTTATCCGTATTTGTTCGAATTCATTAATATATGAAACGTTTAAAGATTTAATCCCTCTTTTTATTGCTACTCCTGCAATATGGCTTGGGTACTGTTTGCAACGAAGGTCTAGTTATCTCCAACAGCTTCGTAGTATATGGTTTCAATTGGTTGATGCTGTTCAGGACTGTATGTTCTATACTAAAATTGATAACCCAACGCACCAGCAGCATTTAGAAGTTTTAAAGAAAATGAGTGCTTCTATAGATGGGGTTAGGTGTGTTTTTGAAAACCTCCCAAATCGAAATGGGGAACAAAGTCTTTATCCATTTGAGCCGTTGAAAAACATTTATATGATTATCGAAAATATAGGTGTTTCTACTCTGTCAGAAGGTGAAAGAAGTAATAAGCATAATCAATTATTTAAGCTATGGCGTGATGTGAGAGAAGAGTTTCTTAAAGAATTTGATAGAGACCTCCCAACATTCTCTCATAGCCATTGGATAGACCCAAGTAAAGTCACAGTATACGATAAGAATAGGATAGAAAAAACACCTTCATAAGTTTTTAACGTAAAGTTGCGTTCATTTTTTGTACAGACAAAAAAACGAACCAAAAAAGCTGCCCTATATAGCTTCGTTATCCAAAATAATCAGCTAAAGCGGGCGCAAAATAAGAGCATTTTACTTTATCCCTTCTTTAGCGGCTGATTTCGGCGAATCTATAACAGGGGAAGG